>CANEDU010000001.1 GCA_947426355.1 uncultured Adlercreutzia sp.
TCATCGTGCTTTACCGGCTCGAGCGCTTGCTCGGCCGAACTGCGCAGGCTGCCGTTGACGGTGATCTGGCCGAAGCTGCATGCCTGCTTCTGGCCGCCCAAAGCGAACGGGGTATGACTGAGAGGGAGGCCTCCGATGCCCTTCTCGTGCCGCGCGAGCGGCTCGCTTTGTCGTTGCGCGTTCTGGAGAATCGCGAGCAGATATTCTGGGAGCGCAGCCGCGCCGATCGGCGTACGTTTGCCTTTCGGGCCACTGAGAAGGGTCTGGATGCAGCTGCCTTCGTCGACGAGGCGCTGGCGGTGGCCTTTATCAATGCGGGGCGGTCTCTCACCGAGGAGGGGTTCGACCGCGCGGTGGGGCTGTTGCACGCATGCTTCGGAGGTGGCGAGACCTCGCCTGATGAGTGGCTGGTGCCGGCTCGGGCGTTGGGCGCGTTGGCAGCGTTCAGCGATGCCTGGGCTTCGGCCGGGGCGCAGCGGGGCGTTCCCATCTTGCAGGGCGTGCTACTCGCCCTGCTGAGCCAAGCGGATGGGTCCATGGAGCTGGGCACACTGGCGGCTCTGACGGCCGCACCGGTTCCTACTGTTAGCCTGCACGCCGAAAATCTTGTCGCGAAGGGACTTGCGAAGTACGGCGAGGCGCGCACGTCGCTTGCATTGGAGGAGAGTGCCGCCGCGCGGTTGGAGACGATGCTCAGCCACGGCGAGTTAGAGCGGCTGCGTTCTGAAGTGCGTGCGCAGCAGGCGGCGCAGCTGGGAGACGCTGACACCTTGGATGAGCTGCTGAGCCTTCTCGGTTACGTGTTGGCAAGCGAGGAGGAGCCGAACACCCTGTACGTGGGGGCGCGCAGCGTCACGGCGAATCGCCCTTCAACGTTATCGGCCCTATACGCCCTGCTCAGCCAGCTGTTCTCCTATCCCGATAGGCGTCAGGCCGAGCAGCGTACGTCATCGGCCATCCTCGATCAGGCCCGGGCGCTGCTTCAGTCGCTTGGCGCTGTCGAGGGATTGCCCGTGGATGTGGCAACTCGCTTCGAGGCCCAGGCGGCGCACCCGGCCGCTTTGCGGGTCCAGGAGGTGCGGGCGGAATTCACGCGACTGTTCTGCAGCTACCCTCGTCTGGTGCCTCTGACGGGGTCGCACTGGGTGCGTCGCGGCCGGACGGCGTTTTCTCTCGATCGCGGCGAGCGGGCGGCGGTGGGGCTCGAGTACCGCAAGCTCGGTCTGAAAAACCGGCCGGGTAACGGGGAGCCCTTTGACACGCTCGTAAGCGAGCTCGATTTTCTCTCGTATATCACGGCTCTCGAGGCCCGCGCCTTCGAGGGCGGCGATGCGGTCAGCGCCCGCGAATGGGAGCTGCTGCGCGCTGATTTCTGCGAGCATCACTTTCGCGAGCTCGCCCAAGGCGTCGCCGGAGCTGTGGTTCGCTGCAGCGATAACGCCGCTCTCGGCCTGTATGCATGGCTGCTCGATTTTCTCGCCGAGGAGCGCTAGGGCCCTTCGCGTGTTCCGGAGGGTATCGCCCCGAGCCGACGGCCATCCCTCGCTCGTGCCCTGGTGCGCCCTGCTATACTTCCGCATAAGCGATTAAGCGAGAGTAGCGGAGCGAATATGGCGAAGAAACTTCTGATGGGGAACGAGGCGTTCGCGCACGCGGCCTTGGAGGCCGGCGTGAACGTGGTGGCGGGATATCCCGGCACGCCCTCGTCCGAGCTGGTGGAAACGGTGGCGAAGCTGCATGCCGATGGGGCGGCGCGCGATGTGCACGTGGAGTGGTCCACCAATGAGAAGGCGGCGCTGGAAGTGCTCGCCGGCGCATCCTACTGCGGCGCGCGCGCGCTGTTCACCTGCAAGCAGGTGGGCTTAAACGTCGCCTCTGACGCGCTCATGTCGCTGAACTACGTGGGCGTACGCGGCGGCTGCGTGCTGTTCGTGGCCGACGACCCGGGCCCCATCTCGTCCCAGACCGAGCAGGACACGCGCCGGTTCGCGGCCTTCGCGAAGGTGCCGGTGCTGGATCCGTCTACGCCGGATGAGGGCTTCGCCATGATGAAGGCAGCCTTCGATTTGTCCGAGCGCTACGACACGCCGGTCATCGTGCGTCCCACCACGCGCATCTGCCATGCTTCCACCTTCTTCGAGGTGGAGCCGGAAACTCACGGTCGTCCCCTTCCCGAGGACGGCTTTCAAAAGAATCCGAAGTGGGTCATCTTCCCCAAGCGCGCCTACGAGGGCCACGGCCAAATCAACCGCCGCCTTGCCCGTATCGCCTGGGATTACGACAACGACCCGGCGCTCGCCCGCTTCAACCAGGTGGTGGAAGGCGGCGGCGAAGGTGCGCCCCGCGTGGGCATCGTGACGGGTGGCGTTTCCTCAGCCTATGCGCGCGAGGCTCTTGCGCTTATCGAGCGTGAAGCCGCGGCAGCGGATCTTTCGGTGCCGGCGTGGCGTCTGCTTGCGGTGGGCACGCCCTACCCGTTCCCGGCTGAGACGGCTGCGGCCTTTGCCGAGGGACTGACCGATGTCATCGTTTTCGAAGAGCTCGATTCGGTGCTGGAAGAGGAAATGCTGAAGCTTGCTGGCGTGCGCCATCTGTCCTTGCGGGTGCATGGCAAGCTGACGGGTGCGGCCAACGATCGCGGTGAGAACACGGCAGAGGGCATCGCCGGCCGCCTCGGCCGCTTCTTCGACCGCACGAGCGGCACCGACGGGCTGGCCGATTTGGCGGCCCGCACCATCGGCGCGAATCACCTCAGCTACGAAGGGCCGCTACCCGTGCGGCCCCCGGTGCTCTGCGCCGGCTGCCCCCACCGCGGCAGCTTCTATGCCGTGAAGCAGGCGCTCCGTGGCCGCGAGGCGGTGCTGTGCGGCGACATCGGTTGTTACACGCTGGGCAACGCCCAACCGCTCGATGCCGTTGACACCTGCCTGTGCATGGGTGCGGGCATCACCATGGCCCAGGGCTTCGCCGTGGCCGAGCCGGGCAAGAAGCAGGTGGCCTTCGTGGGCGATTCCACGTTCTTCGCCAGCGCCATAACCGGCATTGCCAATGCGGTATACAACGGCCACGACGTCACCTTCGCCATTTTGGACAACGCCACTACGGCCATGACGGGCAGTCAGCCGCATCCGGGCACGGGCGTCACCCTCATGGGCGAGCGTCGCCGGCCCATCGTCATCGAGGAAGTGCTGCACGGCCTGGGCGTTCAGCATATTGGCTTTGCGAACCCCCACAGCTTGGAAGGTTCCGTGGCGGCGGCGCGGGCGGCCATCGACTTCGAAGGTCCCTCGGCCATCATTTTCCGCGCGCCGTGCATCCAGCTGAAGAAGCCCGATGCGCCGGTGGTCATCAACGCCGAGGCGTGTACCGGCTGCAAGAAGTGCATCACTGCCATTGGTTGTCCGGGCATTGGCTTCGACGCGGCGCGCCGCGGCCCGAAATCGGGCGAGCGCGGCCAGGCCTTCGTGGATGAGAGTCTTTGCGATGGCTGCAGCCTGTGCGCCCAGGTGTGCCCGTTCGGCGCTATTGAGGGTGCGCCAAAAGCGGCGGAAGAAGGAGGGGCCCGATGATTAACGTTCTTCTGGCGGGCGTGGGCGGTCAGGGCACGGTGCTGGCCGCGAAGGTGCTGGCCAGCGCTGCTGCGGCTCGCGGTTGGCAGGTGCGCACGGCCGAGACCATCGGTATGGCCCAGCGCGGCGGTAATGTGACGAGCCATGTGCGCATGGGCTCGGACGGGGAAGAGGTGTTCTCGCCGCTCATCACCCCGGGCACGGCTGATATGGTCATCGCGCTGGAGCCCGGCGAGGCCGCCCGCGCGCTGCCGTATCTGGCTTCCGGCGGTGTGCTCGTAACGGCCACGACGGCCATTCAACCCGTAACAGCGGCCCTGGCGAGCGTGCCTTATCGCGCTGGTGATGTAGTGGCGGGTTTGGCAGATGCCCTGCAGGGTGGAAGCTTCCTGTTCGTTCCCGTCGATGACGCAGCCCTCATGCACGAGTTGGGCGGCGCTTCCCGCAAGTCGCTCAACATGATGCTGCTGGCTGTGGCCGTGGCTCAGGGGCGCGTGCCCCTCACCTTGGACGAAGTGAAAAGCGCCGTGGAAGCCTGCGTAAAACCTCAGTTCGTAGCCATGAATCTAGAGGCCATCGACCACGCAGTGGCCGCCTACGGGTAGGACCTATTCGAACGTTTTTAACAAGGTGAGCATATCGGCAGGCGAGAGAGTCGGTACTATGGCTTTGGTGGGAAGCTTCTTGTCAGAGGTGACCAAAAAGTCGACATTGGCTCGCCTTGCAGCAGCGAGAACGAGGTCATCTTCGAAATCGTGATGCAGTTCGTAGAAGCATCGCGCTTCCCACAGATCCGAAAGGTCGACCGGCACGGCAATGGCTTGCTCCATAAGGTTTCGAACGCTTCCCCAGGCAAGTTGCTCCGCGCTTGCAGCGAAAGCCTCCGTCACCTCTACCCCTTCGCTGCGGGCTTTTGCTTTGAGGTAGCGGCTGATATCGTAGTAAATGTCCTTCAATGAGGGAATGCTCACATATAACGTAATCTGTCGATCGAGGCAGAAGTCAACCAGTCGGCGCGATTCGGTAAGGTCGCTGCGTTCTCCAATATAGTTTTCGATCCAGACGTTTGTATCGAGAAGGAGGTTTTGGGGCATGGTCATCATAGGGCATACCCCTGTTCCCGCAGCGAAGACAGAGCTTCTTCCTCACGCAGCATGGCAAGATGCTCGGCGAGGCTCGTGTGCTCCGCAGACGCGTCCGCGCTAAGCCCCCAGGTTTCGAGGAAAGAGTCTATAGCGTTGCGCGCCTCTGCCATAGAGGCAAGGGGGTCGGGGGACGTCTCCACTGGCTCTTCGTTGAGCATCTCAATGAGCTGGTTGCATGCCTTAGGGTCGTTGGCATGACGGCTGGCATAACGCCACAATGCGCGCACCATTTCCGAGGGAGAGCTCCCAATGCGTTCGAAGGCGCGGTCGCCCCGCTCCTTCAGGTCGGCCTCGATGCGCACGTTCATCTGGGTCATAGGCGGTTTCGGCGCCGAAGCTCTTGCTCGTGCAGCTTGCGACGTCTTCGCAGCTCCCCGCTTCTTTTCCAAGACGGCCGTTCCCATGATTCACCTCTTCGTATAGCGAGTAACTCAAACTAGTATAGCGTATAGCTTTCGAAGCGTGCAAGCGGCTACCGCACCACCCTCGCCGGTTCTTACATCATCTACTACCGCTACAACGCATGCACCAACGCCAGAACATGGACACCTACAGCCCCATCGAGTTTTAACGTATTCCGTAGGAGCGGACTTCAGTCCGCCCTCCTCAGGTGAGGTGGCCTTAAAGGCGGGAGACCACCAGCTGGTTGAGGGAGACGTGCTGCTCAGCGGCCTCGATGGCGAGCTCGCGATGCTTCTCGGGCGGTATGCGGAGGGCGAACTTGCCTGAGTAGGTGCGATTGGCGAAGGGGGCGGGGACGTCCTCGCCGCTCTCCTCCATTTCCTCAAGAACGGCGCCGACAATGCCCACGATACCGAAGAAGGCGTCTGCCTGATTTTCCTCGACGCAGGAAAGTGACGGGAACTCCGCCACCGTTGCAATATAAGCGCCGTCCTGCTGGGACCACAGCACGCGGTAGGCGTAATCTTCCGGCCTAGTCATGTTCTTCCTCCAATCGCGCAATCGCCTTGGCCACTTGCTTCACTTGGTATAGCGCTACCTGGCCGCCGCGATTTTGTACGTTGATGCGAGGGTCACCCCGCCAAGGCGTCCGATATATCAGGTGGGAGCCGCGTATTCGAGGCGCTCCGAAGAGGTGGTCGCATACGCGCTTCACTTCGTTGAAGGGAAGGGGGTTTTCGGCGGCCTTGATTTTCAGAATGCTTTTCTCGATAGTTCCCATCGTGCGCTCCAAATGGTATCAAATATAATACTACTCAGCAAGAAGGAACACAGGATGCCATCTTGTGAAAGGAAGCATGCTTCCGCAGAACCGCAGTTATGACGCGGGGATTTCCCGTCTGACACCTCCCGCATTTCGCATTCGCGTCGCAATGCCCTTCCGCAGGGGCGGACTTCAGTCCGCCCTCTTCAAATGAGGAGACCTTGCTCGATGAGGGGCGACTGAAGTCGCCCCCTACGAGGCGAGCGTGTGGGATGGGTATATCGAGCGGGAGACCGCCGATGGTGCAGGTTGGCGAGCTGTGTATGTGAGGGCTATCAGACGGAGTTTGTTTCTCCGTCTATCATCGAACTAGCAGATTCTCGCCGTGCTATAATCAGCGCTGTTTTTTGCGCCTGGAGGGGAGGTGCCATCGCCGTTTTAGGGGGCTGGTATGGGTCGTTTTGTGTTTTCAGGTGCTTTAGAGGGAAGGGCTTCCGTCGGATGGTCGGCGGCGAGATATCTTCCTTACGCGTTTTGGCGTGCATGGTTCCTTGTCATGTACTCATCGCCGATTTGGTTGAATTTTGCATTGCCCGAGACGGTGAACCCCGGTTTGCAGATGCACTATGTTTCGACGACTTGCTTTATCGTGACCTCGTTGTTGCTGGCGGCATTTCATATTCGTGCTGTGACTATGCTTTCGTCGCGGAAGCTCATGATCCTCATGGGTGCGACGGCCAGTGCTGGCGTGGCAATGGAATTCGGTGCTCTTGCATTATGGGGGAGCGCTTCGAACGCTCTGTTTTGGGTCGGCGCTGCTCTCACGGGCTTCGGGACGGCGCCTATCGCTCTTCGCGCTGGTCAGATTTATGCTTCGGTGCGTACCGATTCTGCCGTTGCGGGAACGCTTTTGAGTGATGTGGCAGCGGGCCTCATCTTTTTCTTTGCAGTGGGAACATGGCCGTCTATCGGTCTGCTAATCGCTTTTGGACTGCCGCTGCTCTCCGCCCTTACTTTGGCTGTTTCGAGCGTTGAAGGGGATGATGATGTGGTAGGAGATAAGCTTGCCGATCTCACCCAGGCGCCGGTACGCCCCTTCTCTTACTTTCTCACCGCAGCGTTTCTCATTGGCGCGGTGGCTTTTCTTCAGAACAGCCTTGGAGGCTCCTGGTTCGATCAGGCGAGCATCGATGCCGGCTCCACTCTCGGTGTGAGCTTGCTCATCGTGGTCTGCTTCTTCTTAGCCGTCGTTTTTGCCTCGGTGCAGAAGATTCGCCTCGAGATGTTGTATCGGCCCACTATTCTCTGTCTGAGCGCTTGCGTGCTGATTGCCTATCTCATCAGCTTCGGAAGCCCGGCGGCCATTGGTGGCACGCTGCTCATCTACTGTCTCTTCTCCTCCTATATTTGGGTGCTCATGGCCTATCTCGGCCATGGACGCTATTTCTCCCCCGTGCAGGTGTTCGGTTACGGTCGCGCTGTGTATGCTGGCGGCTCGTTGGTGGGAGGCCTTGTCGGCGTTTATTTGCTGCCCTCCGTGGAGGCGAGTCAGGGCATTCCCGCCATTGCCGTGGCTATGGTGGCCATTCTGCTCTTGTGTGCGGTAGCCGTTCGGCCGAAGGATCTCGCGTCCATTCTTGTTCATGATGAAAGCGAGGGGCATGTGGGGGACGGTTTGTCGGCTCATCAGGCGAGAGCGGAGGTTGCCGGCCGGGAGGATGCGGTCTTGAGTGCGGCCGACCATGCCGCGCCCGCCACCCCGGACAACGTTCATCTATCTCCGCGCGAGATGGAAGTCTACGCGCTCATGCGCGACGGGCGCGACGCCGCTTATATCGCCGACAGTCTCTGTGTGTCCCGCAATACTGCCAAGACTCACATCCGCAACATCTACGGCAAGTTCGGTGTCCATACGCGCCAGGAGTTCATCGACGTTCTCCAAGGCCTGTAAACTGGCCGCTCTCGCTTTCTCGAGAGGCGGCAAACCTTTCGACTACTGCTCTAACCCTGCGCCTCACCTTCTGGGTGATGCCCCCTCACCTGGGTAAATCATGCTCATAGAGGATTCCTCACCCATCCCCTCATCGGAATAATGGCGAGTGCTAGCACATCGCTCGTTCATTTCGAAGAGGAGGAGATCAATGACGCGTGAAGGCTTGACGAGACGCTCGTTCGTGAAGACGGCATCTCTTGCCGGTGCCGCCGCGGCACTCAGTGTCGGGTATACGGGCAAGCTCGCGAAAGCGGAGCAGGCGTGGGCCGACGGCAGCGAGGACGCACCCGCCGACAGCGGCCGCAAGACCTATGTGACTACCTGCCGCGGGTGCATCCAGGCGTGCCCCGCCCGCGTGTACGTGGAAAACGGTATCGTCACCAAAATCGAGGGTCATCCCTACGGTCCCACATCGCTGGGGTCGTTGTGCATGAAGGGCCTCAATCAGCTGAATAACTGCTATAGCCCTTATCGTGTGCTCTACCCGCTGAAGCGCTCCGGCGCCCGTGGTGCTGAAGAGATGGCCTGGGAGCGTATTTCCTGGGACGAGGCCATTGACCTGGCGGCTACGAAAATTGCCGATGCCATCGAGAAGTACGGTACCTATTCCTTCTTCACGTCCTCGGGTGGCGGCGGAAGCTATTCCATGCGCCAGGCTATTACTATGTGCCATTCCCTCGGCTCGCCGACGGTGTTCGAGCCCGGCTGCGCCCAGTGCTATCTGCCGCGCTACTCCATCGCCCTGTTTATGTACGGTGGCATGGACCAGTCCATCGCCGACGCGGCTGTGCAGGAGCCCTTTAAGGGCATCGCGCGCCGCTGGTTCGAAAAGATGGGCACATGGGATCAAATTGACGACGAGAACAAGAAGGGCTACGCCGACACTATCGACACCCAGATGATCGTGTTGTGGGGCGCTCAGCCTTCGGTTTCCCAGACGGCCCAGTCTGGTCGCGGCATGGCCGAGCTGCGCGAGGCCGGTTGCAAGACCGTCGTCGTCGATCCGAACATGAGCCCCGATGCCGTGAAGGCCGATGTGTGGCTGCGCGTGCGTCCCGGTGCCGACGGCGCGCTGGCTCTGTCCTGGTGGAACTACATTCTTGAGAACAAGCTGTACAACGAGGCGTTCGTGAAAGAGTGGACGAATCTGCCTTTCATCATCAACGAGGACACCAAGCTGCCCTACCGCGCCACTGATATTTGGCCTGACTTCAAGCAGTCCACGCCTGCTGACACCCCGGCTTACGTCTGCTTCGATAACAAGACCGGTAAGCTCGTGCCCTTCGAGTACCAGGACGACACGGTAGATCCCGAGATCTTCTGGTCGGGCACCATCGCCGAGCTGAATGGCGCTGCCGCTCGCAGCGCTGGCCAGATCTACCGTGATGCTGCTGCCGAGTGGACGCTGGAGAAGGCCGAAGAGGTCACCTGGGTGCCTGCCGAGGTGAACAAGGAGGCCATCGAGTTGTATGCCGCCCCTCTGAAGGAGGGCAAGTGCGGTGGTATCTGCCACGGCGTGTCTTCGGACATGGAGCAGATCGCTCACCAGCTGCCTGTGGGCCTATGCGGCCTGGACGCTATTATGGGCTACGTGAACAAGCCCGGCTGCGCCCTCACGCAGAACTCGCGCCCCAAGGCCGACGAGAACGGTCGCGTGCCGCGTCCCACTACCATCTTCCAGTACCGCAATGTGGACATCGTGCACGACTGCGGCGTCGGCTACATTGTGGGCAATTCTCCCGAGGAGAACGCCGCCCGTGTGGCCGCCTTCGAGGACGATCCCGACGGATTCCCCACCCCGCATTCTTCCCAGCTGCTCTATATTACTAATCAGCTGCGCCTCGACCGTCTTGGTATGAAGAACCACAAGGGTCTCTACCACTGGGAGCACAGCCATATCCCCAGCGTGCTGGAGGCCATCCGTACCGGCGAGCCCTACAAGCCGCGCGTGTGGTTCGACATGTCCGGCAACAAGCTGGCCATGCTCGGTAACGCTTCGTCCTGGTACGACGTGTTCCCCGAGATTGATTTCTGCATCTGCCAGTACCCGATGATCACCTCCTTCCAGGCCGAGGTGGCCGACCTTATCTTCCCGCTGGAGGAGTGGCTGGAGGTCACGAGCCACGATGGTCGCGACATCACCTACTCCGGCGAGCTGAAGGACCCTTCGCCCGACACTACCAACGCCAACCAGCTCAACTTCAATTTCGGCATGTTCCCCATTGTTCATCTGGGCGAGACGGTGGGCACCTTCGTGCCGCCGAAGAAGGTTACGGGCAAGGTGGCCGAGATCCTGAACGCCAAGCTCGAGGCCGGGCAGGATATTGTGCTGGGAGCAGTGGGCCAGGCCACGGGACGCGCCTACATGGAAAATCCCACCACGGCCAACGACGGCTGCCTTTCCACCTCCAAGAGCGCCAGCTACTTGCACGACGTCGATCGTTCGAAGTTCAACCTGCGCTTCCCCCTGCCTCCCGGCATTATGTTCGGTGAGGAATCCGAGGAGCGTATCCAGCAGTCTTTCGCTGATCGCTTCGGTGCTCCGGATATGGCGGCGCTGCACGAGCATCCTGAGCAGTACCAGACGCCGGTGGCCGGTGAGGGTGGCGGTCGTCTGAAGGACGACGGCACGCACAGCTGGTGGAACGACCCCAATGATTTCTGGGTTTACGACCAGCATGAGATGATCGCTGTGGATGGTCTGAAGGCGGGCTTCGGTACCGAGAGCCGCAAGTTCGAGGTGTACGCTCAGATGCTCGTCCAGCTTGCCAACACCGGCTTCCCGTGCTGCTACCCGCGCGAGCAGCAGCCCGTGGACCCCTCCATCGGCCACGGCGAGTACCAGGGCACCTATGCCCCCATCTGCCAGCATATCGAGCCAGCCGAAACGCCCATGGAGGGCGAGGAGGGCTACGATCCCGAGTATCCGCTGGTGCTCACGAGCGGCCGCGTGTACTACACCCATCACGGCACCCAGCGTCAGGCGCCCTTTATGCGCGAGATCTGGCCCGCACCCGACCTGCGCATGAATTCGAAGACCGCCGAAAGGTACGGCCTGGCGCATATGGACTGGGTGAAGGTCACCTCCCGCCGCGGTTCCACCCATGCCCGCGTCTACATCACCGACGGCATGCATGAGAACGTCGTGTGGATGGAGCGCTTCTGGAACCCTGAGTGCTTCGACTCATCCCAGGAGACCAAGACCGGCGGCTGGCGCGAGTGCAACGTGAACATCCTCACGAAGAACACCGCCCCCTTCAACGAAGTGTACGGCTCCTACACCAACCGCGGCTTCTGCGTGAAGGTGGAGAAGGCCGAGCGGCCGCCGCGCGTGTGGGTGGAGCCCGAGGAGTTCGAGCCGATGATGTACACCCACGGCAACCAGTTCTCCGACTCCAACCCGTACCAGGAAACCCTGTCCGACCCGTCTGCCAGCTGGACGCCGGTGGTCACCTTCGACGAGGCCCACACCTTCGCCGATGAGACGTTCAAGAAATAGGAGGGAAGCATCATGGCGAGAAGAACGCTGGTCATTGACCTGAACAAGTGCTCGGGGTGCGACACGTGCACCGTGGCTTGCAAATATGAGAACAACGTGAAGCTGGGTTCCTATTGGAATCGCGTGCTGGCGGTGGGCCCCACGGGCGAGTACCCCAACATCGAGATGTACTGGATGCCCATGCAGTGCCAGCAGTGCGAGAACTCGCCCTGCGTGAAGGTCTGCCCCACGGGCGCTTCCTACCGCGACCCCGAGAACAACGTGGTCATGGTGAACAAGGAGAAGTGCATCGGGTGCCAGTACTGCATGTACGCCTGCCCCTACGGCGTGCGCCAGTTCAACGAGGACGAGGGCGTGGTGGAGAAGTGCACGCTGTGCAACCACCTGACGGCTCACTCCGACGGCATCGAGAACCCTAACGACAGCTTTGACCCCGACCACGCCGTGCCGCCTTGCGTGCACAATTGCTGCTGCGGCGCCCGTTTCTACGGCGATTTGGACGATCCGAACTCGGCGGCCTCTCGTGCTATCGCGGCTGCCGGCGGCGAGGATTCCGAGAACGTTCATGTCGTCAGCGACCCGTCGGGCGCCAAGCCCACCTGTCGCTACATCCTGTCCCCGTCTATTGCCACTTGGAAGGAGCTGTAAATCATGGAGGTAGGAATTCAGTGGCCGCTCGTGCTGTTCACGCTTATCGCGTGTGCGGGCTACGGCCTTCTGGCCACCACGGGCCTAGCTCGTCTGGCTGGCAAGCAGGGCGATGAGACCCGCACTTGGGCGCTTATCGCGACGTTGGTGCTCCTCGTGGTCGGCGGTCTTATGAGCGTGTTTCATCTGGTGCATCCCGAGCGCTTCATGGGGGCTATCGCGAACCTGTTTTCGTTCTCGGGCATTGCCCTTGAGCTGATCAGCCTCGGCATCGGTGTGGTTGTGGCGGGAGCCTTCCTCCTGCTTGGCCGTGCTGGCAGTGCAGCTGGTGAGAAGGTCTGCGCCGTGCTTGCTATTGTCGTGGGCGTCGTGGCGGCCTTTCTGCAGGGCTATGCTTACTTTGAGGTGGCGGCCCAGCCGGGCTGGCACTCTCTGGCCCTGGCTCTGGGTTATCTGTTCACGTCGCTGACGGCCGGCTCTCTGGCCTATGTTGTGGTGGCTGTCGCCAAGCGCGACGACGAGGCAACGGTTTCTCTGGTGGTCAAGGTGGCCATGGGCCTGGCGGCCTGCGCCGCCGTGGCTGCGGTGGCCTATGCGGCCACGCTGAGCGGCGAGGGGCTGCTCGACGGTACGGCCATGACCATCGCTGTGGTCGCGGTAGCTTGTGAGCTGATCGCCCTGGGAGCCGGTGCCTGGATGGCGTTCAAGGCTCCCTCGGCTACCGTGGCGGCTGGCGGCGTGCTCGCCGGCGTTGGAGGCTCGGTTGCGGTACGCGTTCTCATGTGGGTTGTAGCTGCTTACGGCTTCGACTTCCTCTGGATGGCCACGGCCAACCGCGGACTGCTCCTGTTCTAACGACCTTCGGGCTGCGGCGACTCTCTCCTATCCTCCGCCGCAGCCCTCTCTCCGGTGCGGCCTGCACCTTCGAAAGTATCGATCTATCGGCATGAAAGGCGGGAACCTCATGACGGACCTGAAGACGAATGGCAATCCAGATCAAATTCCGGACGAACCGGCCAACCGCGACTTGGCGAAGGCTGCCGAGAAAAAGCAGCTGAGCTTTGATGAGCAAGTGGAGGCGCTGAATCGCTTTATTCACTTCGAACCTTTGATTCGTGAGGTTGACTATAAGACGCTGTTGTTCTGCGAGACGCGGCGCCGTCTGTCCGAAGTCGAGGAGGCCATGGCCGCCTTTCCCGAGTTCAAAAACGCCACGCGCGACCAGTTCGCTCTCATCACCGAACTGGTAGACCACTACGGTTTGGCGTTTTACGAGCTAGATGCCGCGGGCAACGTCGTAACCGAGGCCGACAAGGAGGGGCTCACGGAAAACGAGGTGGACGATCTTGTGGTCGAATTCGCCTATGAAACTACCGAGGTGGGCCGTTCTGTGGCCGAGCGGCTTGATCCGCGTCGCCGCTTCGCCGAGCTGGTGGCGGCAGCGCCGGAGCGTGAGCCGCTCTATCGTGCCCTGATGGACCTGTTACGCGAGAAGCGTTCCTTCGCCGAAGTGGACACCTACGTGCGCAGCGCTGAGGGTGCTGCTGTGCTGGCCGAGGCTGGCGTGGGCGGCATGCAGCCGTCCGTGTTCGTCGACAAGCTCGAACGTGCCGGCGTGCTGCTGTACGACGGTGGCTGGCAGACGACCGAGGTCGGCGTGGAAGTACTGGACGACGTTCGCGCGGCTGCGTAGCGAGGAGGAATCATCATGACCGCACAGACCTTGAGCCCCGAGACAGTGGACGCTCTCTGCAGCGTGCTGGACGACCGCGCCGATTTCTACCTGATGCTCGCGGGCTTCTATTTCAAGCCCCTGACCCAAGATCAGATAGACGTTCTGGCCGCTCAGGATTACGAGGCCTACATCGATGGTGACACGCTCATTGATGAGGGCTTCGATGACATTCGTCGCGTGCTGCGCAAGCGCCACACAGGCACTCGCCGCATCCTGGCGACGGAATGGACGAGCACCTTCGGTGGTGCCGAGGCCTACAAGGGGCGCTATTGCGTGCCGAATGCCTCGGTGTTCCTCGACAAGAGCGGTTCCACCTACGGGTGGCCGCGCAACGCAGCGAGCCGCATCTATCGCGAGCACTGTCTGCGCCTTCAAGACAACAGCGGCATGCCCGAGAGCCACCTGTCGTTTGAGCTGGAGTTTCTAGCAACGCTTTCGCGCGAGGCTGCGGCGTGCCTGCGCTCCGGTGACGAGCAGGGCGCGGCCGCGTTGCTTGTCGATTCTCAGACGTTTATTCGCGAATCAATCCTCACCTGGTTCTCAGACTTGCAGAATCTGGCTTTCTGCATGCTGAAGACGCGCTTCTACCGCGGTGTTCTGAAGATTACCGAGGGCTATCTTGCCCTCGACTTGGAAACACTGGCCGATATGCTCGTCGAGCTTGGTTGTGACGCGCCTCATGCGGACCGTGGCGAGGAGGCGGCGTAATGGGCCCGGTTATCTCTCGTCGCGCACTTATGGCTGGTGCTGCTGGCGCGGCGGTGTTGTTGGGCCTCGGCGGCGGCGCGCGCTATGCGTGGGCCCTTTCCGAGCATGAGCTTCTACGCCCTCCGGGAGGTCAGGACGAGGAGCGCCTTATGGGTCTGTGCATCCGATGTGACCGATGCCGTCAGGCCTGCCCTATGGGCATTATCGAGAGTTGCAGTGTGGAGGACGGCCTGCTGAGCGTGCGCACGCCGAAAATGAACTTTCGCCGGAGCGCTGTTCAGCGCACGCTTGGCACCAACGAATACCACGAGGCTACGACAGGCTACTGCAACTTCTGCGATCCCGATCAGACGGGCTGCGCTACGAAGAAGTGCGTAGCTGCGTGTCCCACGGGTGCTCTGCAGGCCTTCGACGAGGCGCGCGAGAGTATCGGCAAGGCGGTTATCGACCCGGTTTTCTGCATCAACTACCCGCAGCTGGGCCAGTCGCCGACTGGATGCCGCTTGTGCATCGACGCCTGCCCGTATGGGGCTGTGATCATGAATGACCTGCAGCGTCCTGAGGTTATAGCCGACAAATGTAATGGCTGCGGCAAGTGTGAGATGGTGTGCCCCAGCGGCACCTATCGTACCCATATCGGGGAGAGCACGCTGGTCGAGCAGGCGACCGCCGGCGCTGCCGATTACCAGACGAGCCTCGATTACCTGAGAGCCCACGGCGTCGTTCCTCGCGGCATCAACGTGCTCGCGGAGGTGTAGCTGGTTTCCACGGCGCTGAAGCGTTTCGATGTTTCAGGCTCAGTTACGAGGGGATTGGAAGAGGTTATGAATACCGAAGCAGTATTGGATAACGAGTTAGACGACCCCTCCGCGGCATGTGCGGAGGCCGACCATGCGGTCCTTTCCGCGGAGGCGACCGAGATTGCTGCCGACGGAAAGGCGGTGCGTCGACCGTTGGTGCGCCGCATTGTGCTGGCGGCGATATTTGTCGCTGCCGTCACCGGCATTGTGCTCGGCCATGGACTGGGGACTCTTTCTTCCTTCGGCTGGGAAAATGTCGCCGCTATTTGCCCGCTAGGCGCTCTTGAGTCGATGCTCGCGTCCAAGCTGCTCATCCCCCAGGCGGTCGCATTTCTCCTGATTGTTATTGCTGCAAGCCTTCTGCTTGGCAAGGTATTCTGCTCGTGGGCCTGCCCGGTGCCTCCTTTGCGTCGAATCTTCGATGCGGTGGCCCGCAAGGCGCCGACAATCCAGATTGTTCGGAGCAAGGAGGCTGACGGCCCTTCAGCAACATCCCTCTCTGTGGTCAGGCCTCTTTCTCGTCGGGAGCTGCGCGCTCTCGAAAAAGCCTGTCCGCCCTCATCTTCTTCTGTCGACTCCGCAGCAGGCGCGAGCACCCCCTCTGCCTGCGCGAGCTGCGCGTCGGGTTGCGCGAGCGCGAGTCGTCCCGCCCTGGATTCCCGCCACGTGGTGCTGGGCGGCTCGTTGCTCTCCGCGGCCATTTTTGGATTCCCGGTGTTCTGCCTCGTATGTCCTATCGGGCTCACCTTCGCGGCCATTATCGCCTTGGTGCAGCTTTTCGGCACTCAGACGCTCTCCTGGGGCCTGGTATTGTTTCCGCTTCTTCTGATTTTGGAGCTGACCGTGCTTCGGAAATGGTGCTCTCGCTTCTGCCCTATGGGAGCTCTCATGTCCCTGATCTCGAAGCCTAATCGCGCGTTTCGCCCGAAGGTGGACGAATCGAAGTGCCTCCGCTCTCACGGCGTCGACTGCCAGATCTGCTCGGGCGTGTGCCCCGAGGGCCTCGATCCCCACACCGACGCGGCCATGCACGAATGCTCCAAATGCCGCGACTGCGCCGTGAACTGCCCCGCCAACGCTATCACACTGCCTATGCACTAAAACGCGCGCTTCCCGTCGCCTTCGGGTGGCTCGGGCTCCATAACGCTATTGCGGGGCGGTCTCTGGTCCGCCCCTTTCTATAAACCGCTTCCCTGGGCATAGGTATCAAGAAATGAGCTTGAATAGGCTATAAAAGAGTATATAATTCCTAGCATAATTATTGGTAGGAAAGTAGGCATACTATGGCATCTGCAACGACGGCGCTGCCGCTCATTCGGCCCATCACTGATTTGCGCACGCAGTTCAACGACGTGTGCACTCAGGCGACGGAAACCCAAGAGCCCATCATTCTCACGAAGAACGGCGTGCCCGCCTACGTGCTGGAAGATTGCGCGGCTTATGAGGCGGCGGCCCAGCGCAACCGTATGTTCCTCGCCTTGCGCGAGGCGGAGATAGAGGAGCGCTATCGACCGCAGGCTCTTACGGCGGAGGAATCGGATGCGCGCATGGTCGAGATCTTCAAAGTGTGGGGGCTCGACTATGCTTGATTTAGCGTGGCGGCCGCGCGCCCATCTCGACCGCGAGTCTATCGCCATCTATCTTGGCCACGAGAGGCGCGCCCCTCAGGCCGCGCTTGATGCCATCAAGGCTATCGACGCAGCCATCGATATGGCGCGCACCTTTCCCGATGCGGGCGGGCATTTTACCGACGACCACCTCGAGCACGAGTACCGCACCACCCTCGCCGGCTCTTACATCATCTACTACCGCTACAACGCCACAACGCTCACAATCTACCGCATCATGCACCAGCGCCAGAACATGGACACCTACAGCCTCATCGAGTTTTAACGTATTCCGTAGGGGCGGACTTCGGTCCGCCCTCTTCAGGCGAGGCGGCCTTGCGTAGGAAGGGGCGATTGAAATCGCCCCCTACGGGCGAGTCCCCTACAAGTCGCTCCCTACAGGGGGACTGCGAGAGGGCGGGCAGGCTTAACTTTTTAAGGTAGCAGTAAGCTAACCATTTGAGCAAAGGAGAAACGGGTAAGAATACTGATGTTCCAGGTCAGCTAATAGGGGTTGGTTTCCCTTAATTTACCTGCGTCGTTACCGTGAAACGGGTGTTTCATTTGTTGCCAGTTTGTTAGAATAGCTTAAATTCGCAATACTGTGCCCAAAGGAGAGACGCGATACTCATGGAAATGACCGCTGAGCAGCTTGACCTCATCACGCACGAGCTGGCCACCATCAAGGAACGCTCGCCGTTCTATGCAAAGAAGTTCGAAGGCATCGATGTGGCCGATGTGCGCACTCAGGCCGATTTCGAGAAGCTGCCGTTCTCCGAGAAGGACGACCTGCGCGCGGTGTACCCGCTGGGCCTGCAGGCCGTGCCTGATGAGGAAGTGGTGCGCATCCACAGCTCGTCGGGCACCACAGGCACGCCCGTCATCATCCCCTACACCCAGCAGGACGTCATCGACTGGGCCACTCAGTTCGCCCGCTGCTACGAGATGGCTGGCATCACGCCGCTCGACCGCATTCAGATCACCCCGGGCTACGGTCTGTGGACGGCCGGCATCGGCTTCCAGCTGGGTGCCGAGCGCTTGGGCGCCATGGCCATTCCCATGGGCCCCGGCAACACGGAGAAGCAGCTGAAGATGATGCAGGACCTGAAGTCCACGGTCATTACCGCCACCAGCTCCTATGCGCTTTTGCTCGCCGAGGAAATCTCGAAGCGCGGGCTGCGCGACAAGATTCACCTGAAGAAGGGCGTTATCGGGTCCGAGCGCTGGGGCGAGAAGATGCGCAGCCGCATTCAGGACGAGCTGGGCATCGAGATTTACGACATTTACGGACTCACCGAGGTGTACGGCCCGGGTATCGGCATTTCCTGCGACGCCCACGACGGCATGCACATCTGGGACGACTTCGTCTACATCGAGATCGTGGACCCGGAAACCGGGGAAGTGCTGCCCGACGGCCAGGAGGGCGAGCTGGTGCTCACCACCCTGCGCAAGCAGGGCGCGCCGCTCATTCGCTACCGCACCCACGACCTCACGCGCATCATCCCCGGTACCTGCTCCTGCGGCAGCCGCCATCCGCGCATCGCCACGCTCACCGGCCGCACCGATGACATGTTCAAGGTGAAGGGCTGCAACATGTTCCCGGCTCAGGTGGAGGAGGTCATCAAGGCCACCGACGGCACCAGCTCGGAATATCAGGTGATGATCGAGGCAGTGAACGGCCATGACGTGCTCACGGTGCTGTTCGAGACGCCGCTGGAAGGCGAGGCGCTTGCCCGCTGCGAGGAGGAGCTCGCGCTCATCTTCAAGGCGAAGCTCGGCTGCACGCCAGAAGCCAAGGGCGTGCCGCTCGGCGAGCTGCCGCGTTCCGAGAAGAAGACCAAGCGCATTTTCGACAGCCGTTACTAGAGGATATTCACGAAAGCCCGCCAGATGGGAGGAGAGAGCCATCACTACGAGCTTTAACACCACCAAGCAGACGATTCTCATCGTTGACGACTCGATGCTCAATCGAGCGTTGCTTGCCGACATGATCGGCGACAGCTTCCGCATCATCGAGGCCGAGGACGGCAAGCAGGCCGTGGCCCAGCTGCAGAAAGAGGGCACGGGTATTTCGCTCGTGCTTCTCGATTACGTGATGCCGCACATGAACGGCTTCGACGTGCTGGAGCTGATGAACAAGAACGGCTGGATCAAGGACATCCCGGTCATCATGGTGTCCGCCGAATCCGACGCCGCCTACGTGGAGCGCGCCTACGAGCTGGGCGTGACCGACTTCATCAATCGGCCCTACGACGTGAACATCGTGCGCCGCCGCGTCATGAACACCCTCATGCTGTACCAGAAGCAGCGCACGCTCATGGGCATGGTGGCCGACCAGGTGTACGAACGCGAGAAGTCGAACAACCTCATGGTGTACATCCTGTCGCACATCGTGGAGTTCCGCAACGGCGAGAGCGGTATGCACGTGCTGAACGTGCAGGCCATGACTGAGATGATTCTCACGCACCTGGTGCGCTTGACCGACCAGTACGAGCTGACGCCCGAGGACATCTCGCTCATATCCATGGCGTCCAGCTTGCACGATATCGGCAAGATCGCCATTCCCGAGGAGATTCTGAACAAGCCCGGCCGCTTCACCGACGAAGAGTTCGAGGTCATGAAGACGCACTCTGCCGTGGGTGCCGACATGCTGGACGACCTTGAGCTGTACAAGGACGAGAAGCTGGTGCGCGTGGCCCGCGACATTTGCCGCTGGCACCACGAGCGCTACGATGGCCGCGGTTATCCCGATGGTCTTTCCGGCGACGAGATTCCCATATCGGCTCAGGTCGTGGCCTTGGCCGATGTGTACGACGCCCTCACAAGCCAGCGCGTGTATAAGCCGCCGTTCAGCCACGAGGAAGCTCTGCGCATGATTCGCGACGGCGAGTGCGGCAGCTTCAACCCGCTCATTCTGCAGTGCCTCACCGAGGTGGCCGAGGAGTTGAAGAGCCGTTTGAACCGTGGCGTCACGGGGCGCGAGATCAACGTGGACACGCTGCATGTGACCGATATCGCCGCCGATGCTGAGGCGTCGTCGCGCACCCTGGAGCTGCTCGATTACGAGCGCATGAAGTATCACTTCTTCGCCAGCATGAGCAACGAGGTGCAGTTCGAGTACACCGCCGAGCCTTCCATCATCGTGCTGTCCGATTGGGGCGACCGTAAGCTGGGGCTGCCGGAAATCGTCATGGACCCCTACAGTGACGAGGCGTTCCTTTCTGTGTTCGGCCAGGCCAACATTGATAAGCTGAACAAGATGCTGCGCGCCACCACGCCGGAGAGCCCGACGGTCAACATGGAGATGGAAGTCAGCGTCGACGGCGAGTCGCGCTGGCTGCATCTTATCGCCCAGGCCCTGTGGTCCGACGAGAATCCGCCGGCCTACCTGGGCTCCATCGGCAAGTTCATCGACATCGACGACCAGCAGGCTCAGCTGCGCGACTTGCAGTTCAAGGCCTATCACGACCCGCTGACTGAGGTGGTCAACGGCGCCTTCGCCCGCAAAGTCATCACCGAGCGCCTGGGGGAAGACCACGGAGCCGAGCGATCGGACGATCGCTTCGTGATGCTGGTGTGCGACTTGGACCTGTTCAAGCAGGCTAATGACAATCACGGCCATCAGTTTGGCGACAAGGTGCTCCAGCACTTCGCGGATTTGCTGCAGGAAAGCGTCCGTACCACCGATGTGGTAGCCCGCGTGGGTGGCGACGAGTTCCTCGTTTGCATGGAATGCCCGCCGGACCCGCGTCCGCTGGTGGCGCGCATCCATAGCTCTCTCGAGGGCGAGATTGACGGTTTCCCGCTGTCGGTCTCCATGGGCGTGTCCACCACCGATGGCGGCGTGCGCGATTACGACGAGCTGTTCCGCCAGGCCGACGTGGCGCTTTACCACATGAAGCGCACCGGCCGCGGCGGCTACGTTTTCTACGAGGACTTGACCGATGAGGAGCGAGGCTCCCTCTTCGAAGGCGGCCACACGGCCCTTTCCGGCATAGACAGCGACGAGGACGATCAGTAGACTGCAACGCACTATATAAAGGAGTAACGAATGTCTTTGGAAATTGCCTACGCTGCCATGGGCGGCGATCTGGAAACGGTGCGAGGCCGTTTGCTCACCGACGAGCGCATCGAGAAGTTCGCCAAGATATTTCTGCAGGACACGTCGATGCAGACGCTGGAGAACGCCTTGGAGGCGGGGGATTTCGCCGAGGCCTTCCGCGGCGCTCACACGCTGAAAGGCGTGAGCCGCGACTTGGGCTTTACCCCGTTGTTTGAGGCATCCTGCGAGCTGTCCGACGCGTTGCGCCTCGACGATGCCGGTACGCCGGCGAACCTGGCGGCCGTGCCGGAGCTTATGCCGAAGGTGCGCGAGGCCTATACGCTTGTGGTCGACTCCATCGCCATAATCTAGCTTAAACGAACTCACGTGCGACGGCGCCTCGTGCGCCAGGGGTGCGAGGCCCCGAAGAGGGAAAGGTTCCTAACCGGAATGGAAAACAAGACAAGAAGCGGTCGCATCATCGTAGTTGTGCTCGCCTTTTTGGTGGTCGTCCTGGCCTTTGTGCTGTTCTTCACCATGAACACCGAGCGCATCAACGAGCAGAATGCCAAGTATCTTCAAGGTTCTACGGAGCAGTCGGCTCGTCGTATTGACGAGTGGATGACCGACTCCCAAACCAAGGTGCAGCTTCTGGCCTCTATGTACGAGGCGACGCTCACCAGCGCCGACGATGCGAGCATTGAAGGCCTTATGACGCTGGCCACTTCCCTCAGCTTCGACTACGTGGCTTTCTCGGAAAAAGGGGGCTTGACCTACGACGACCGCGGTCAAGAGGGCGATGCGTCCGATCGCGAGTACTATACCCAGGGTATCGAAGGCGAGTCGGGCGTCTGCGCTACGGATGATTCGCTGTTCTATGGCGACCTTTCGGTGATTTTCTACACGCCGCTGTACTTCGATGGCGAGGTCATCGGCGTGGTTACGGGCGCGTACCGGGAAGACTCCATGGAGAACTTCCTGGCCACCTACTTCTTTGGCGAGCAGACGTCCACCTACCTGTGCGCCCGCGATGGCGTGGTGGTGGCCCACTCTTCCACCTCGTTCAGCGATGTGGGCTACGCCCAGGACCTCTATTTCGAGGAGAGCACCACAAGCGACATCACCCGTGCCGATTTGGAGGCCGCTTTCCATAACGGCACGTCGGTTACGTTCGATTACAAGGGCAACGCCGGCTCCGGCATGGCCTACGTCATGCAGCTTCCCTCGTACGACTGGATGCTCATGCGCACCTTCCCGTCTTCTATCACCGACGCTATGATGTCCCGCGCCAGTTTCGCGGGCTTGGTGTTCGCGGGCTTGGTGGCCCTCGCGCTGGCCGGCGTGGCCACGTTCTTCCTGGTGCAGACGATGCTCCAGCGCAAAAAGCTCCTCAGCGAGAGCGAGCATGCGACGGGTATCGTGAACTCGTCGCTGGCCCTGTTCCAGCGCTTCGCCGTCATCGACATGGCCAACAACACCTACGAGTACCTGAAGGACGAGGGCATTAAGGACGACCTGCCGCGCCACGGCGAGTACAACATGTTCCGCTACTACTGGCAGACGCGCTTCGCCGATTCGGAGGAAGCCGAGCGCATGAAGGAGATGCTCACGCCCGAGTACATTCAGGCGCACCTGACCGAGGACGTGAGCTACCTGCATTTGGAGTACCGTTTGGTCGGCCCGGAGACGGGCGAGGTGTCGTGGAACCAGGCCTCTATGCTTCCGCTGGTGCGCGACTCATCCGGCGTGGTGCAGTCGGTGCTCATGTCGGTGCAGGACGTTACCGACGTGAAGGAACGCGAAATCGCGAATCACAACGCGCTGGAAGACGCCTTCCGCGAGGCCGAGCGCGCCTCGAAGGCCAAGAGCGACTTCTTGAACTCCATGTCTCACGACATCCGCACGCCCATGAACTCCATCATGGGGCTTACGGCCATCGCCACCATGTATCTGGATGATCCGGAGCGCGTGAAGGACTGCCTCACCAAGATCACCACCTCCAGCCGCCATCTGCTCGGCCTCATCAACGAGGTGCTCGACATGGCGAAGATCGAGAGCGGCAACCTGGGCCTTTCCGAAGAGGACTTCGATCTGCCCGAAACCGTCGAGAGCCTCCTTTCCATCATGACCCCCCAGATCAACGACAAGCATCTGGATCTGAAGGTGGAAATCGCCGACATCCAGCACGAGCACGTGGTGGGCGACCCCATGCGCCTGCAGCAGGTGTTCGTGAACATCATGGGCAACTCCGTGAAGTTCACCCCCGAAGGCGGCACCGTGTCCTTGCGCATCAAGGAGCTGCCGAGCCGCATCAAGGGGTCGGGCTGCTACGAGTTCACCTTCTCCGACACCGGCTGCGGCATGTCCGAGGACTTCGTGAAGAAGGTCTTCGAGCCCTTCAGCCGCGCCAACGACTCCCGTGTCACCAAGGTGGAGGGCACGGGCCTTGGTATGTCCATCGTGCGTTCGGTGGTGAACCTCATGAACGGCACCATCGATGTGCAGTCGAAGCTCGGCGAGGGCACCACGTTCATCGTTACCGTGTATATGAAGTTGCGCGAGGGCGACGATCACGACCTGTCGAACTTCCAGGGCCTGCGGGTGCTTGTGGCCGACGACGAACAGGCCGCGGCCGAAAGCGCCTGCGAGGTGCTGAAGAGCGTCGGCATGGATCCCGACTACGTGCTTTCCGGCGAAGAGGCCGTGGAGGCAGTGCGACAGGCCGTGGAAGAGGCCCGCGACTACGTGGCTATCATTCTGGATTGGAAGATGCCCGGCAAAAGCGGTATCGAGGCGGCTCGCGAGATTCGCGAGATCGTCGCCGACGATTTGCCCATCATTATTCTTTCGGCCTACGATTGGACGGCCGTGGAGCAGGAGGCCCGCTCGGTGGGCGTTGATGCCTTCATCTCCAAGCCGCTGTTCCGCAGCCGCCTCATCCACGTGATGAAGGGCCTGCTCAATGACGAGCCGGAAGAGGCTGCCAGCGAGCTCGAGATGCTCCAGCAGACCGATTTCAGCGGGCATCGCGTGCTGCTTACCGAGGACAATTCTATCGCCGCGGCTATCGCGCTCGATATCATGGGCATGACGGGCCTTGAGGTAGACCATGCCGAGAACGGACGCATTGCCGTGGAGAAGCTGCTGGACGCCGAGCCGGGGCACTACGACTTCGTGTTCATGGACATTCAGATGCCCGTGATGAACGGCTACGAAGCTGCCTCCGCTATCCGCGCCGCTGCGCAGGGCTGCGGTCTTGATGGTACGACCATCGATCCGCGTCCCGATTTGGGCGAGATTCCCATCGTGGCGCTGACGGCTGACGCCTTTGCCGATGACGTAGCCCGCGCTCGCGCCGCCGGCATGAACGCCCATATGTCCAAGCCCATGGAAATTGACCTGTTGGTGAAGACGCTGAAGGAGTGGCTGTAGGCGCTTGGCCCACTCGCTGACATACCGCCGGCTGGCGGCTGCGCTCGGCGCGGCTTTGCTGCTCGCGCTTGCGTGCGCGCTTGCGGGATGCGGTGGCTCTCAGGGCTCGGGGTCCAGCGCCTCGGGCGATCCGAACGGCGGTGGGGGAGAAAGCACTACGTCGGGCCCGGCCTATACGGCGCCCGAGTCGCTTGCCCTCTCGTCGTTCAACGAGGGCGCGGCCCAGACGGGCAACGATTGCGCCATCGACACCTCCCAGCTCGCCCAGGGGTTTGTGGGGGCTTCGGCCAAAAGCGACTCTCGGCTCAAGTTCCAAGTGAGCAAGGGCGAGATGAGCTACAACTACGATTTGCCCGGCGACGGCACGCCCATTATCGTGCCCATCAACATGGGGGACGGCCCCTACAACTTCCGCGTTATGCAGAACACCTCGGGCAACAACTATGTTGAGCTGTTCAGCGTCATCGACAACGTGAACCTTGCGAGTGATACGGCGCCTTTCCTCGTGCCGAACCTGTTCGTGAACTACGACGAGTCCTCGGCGGTGGTGGCCAAGGCCCGCGAGCTGGCCAGCGGTGCTGCCAACCAGGGCGACGTGGTGCGCAACATCTATCAGTGGGTGGTGGACAACATCACCTACGACCACGACAAGGCCGCCCAGCTCGCTTCGGCTACTGGCTATGTGCCCGACCCCGACGCCACACTCGCCTCGGGCACGGGCATCTGCTTCGATTACGCTTCTTTGGGCGCGGCTATGCTGCGCAGCCTGGGCATTCCGTGCCAGGTCATCACCGGCTACGTTTCTCCCGACGATGTCTACCATGCGTGGAACATGGTATATATTGATGGAGAATGGGTAAGCGTCGAGATCAGCATTAAGCCGAACAGTTGGACGCGCGTAGATCTAACCTTCGCCGCCAGCGGTGCCGCGAGCACCATTGGCGACGGTACCAGCTATACCGACCGATACACCTATTAGGAAGAAGACGAGGGACGCCATGGCCAAACCGAAACTCGACAGCGCGGGCATCAGCCTTTTCTGCGAGAGCGTCGCCATGATGCTGGCGGCGGGCATCCAGACCGATGAGGCAGTGGGCATGCTCTCCGAGGATATCGGAGACGTGGCCCTGCAAGCCACCTGCGAAAACGTCTATAAGCGCTTGAATGCCGGGGAAAGTCTTGGCGCGGCCATGAAGGCCTCGGGCGCCTTCCCGCGTTACGCTGTGGATATGGTGGGCGTGGGCGAGTCCTCGGGCCGTTTGGAAGAAGTGCTGCGCGCGCTGGGCGTTTACTACGATGAGGAGGACCGCCTCTTCGCGAAGATTCGCTCGTCGGTGGGCTATCCGGCGGCCCTTCTGTGCATCATGAGCATCATCTTGGCCTTCACGGTCGTTATCATTCTGCCGGTGTTCGAAGACGTCTACGTCTCGATGGCCGGCTCGCTTACGGGCGGTTCGTCCGGCGCCGTGGGTCTTTCTGTCGGCATTGGCTGGGTGGCTCTCGGAATCACGCTCGTCTGCGCCATCGTGGCCGTGGCCGGCGCCCTTGCCTGCCGCTCTGAATCGGGCCGCATCTCGGTCATGCACCTCATGGAGAAGTTCCCGGCCACCCGCCCTGCCATGGAGCAGCTGGCGGTGTCCCGCTTCACCTCGGCTTTGGCGGCCTATACCGCCTCGGGCATCAATACCGATGAGGCCATGCAGCGGGCCATGGAAATTGTGGAGCACGAGGGGCTCAAGGCCAAGGCTCAAAGCGCCTATGCGCTTATGATTGACGCGGCCCACCCCCGCTCGCTGGCCCAGGCCATCAGCGAGGCCGAGGTGTTCGAGCAGATTCACGCGCGCCTGCTCACCATCGGCACCCGCTCCGGCTCGCTGGACGCGGCGCTCGACCGCCTTTCCGCGAACTTCTTCGACGACGCTATTCTGCAGATTGACTCGGCTATCGACAACATTGAGCCGGCGCTGGCCGCCTTCCTCACCATCGCCGTGGGTGCCACGCTCATTTCGGTCATGCTGCCGCTTATCGGCATCATGGGATCTATCGGGTAAGAGCCATGATTCACGGTAAGACAGCCCAAATGCAGCGGCGCCGCACGCGGCGGGTGGTTGCCATCATCGTCGCCGTGGTGCTGGCGGTGCTGCTGTGGTTTACCTGGGATACGGTGAACATCGAAACCGAGGCGCAGTCCGCCGCTTCGGTGCGCACGGCGGTGCTGGATGCGGCCATGCAGTGCGCGGCCGTGGAAGGCGCCTATCCTGCGCGGCTCAGCTATCTGGAAGAGCACTACGGGCTCATCGTGAACCACGAGGATTACGCCGTCGCCTATGAGGCCTTCGCTTCGAACGTGCCTCCCAGCGTGGTGGTGGTGCCGCGATGAGCATGAAGCAAGCAGGTGCGACCCAGCTCGCCCAGTCCGGCAAGGCCTACGGAGGCCGCCCGCGTCATCGCGAGCGCGATTTCGGCCGCGTGTTCACGGGGCTTTTGTTCGCGCTGTTCGTGGTGACGCTCCTTATGGCCATCCTCGCGGGCACCGATGTGTATCGCGGATTGAATCGCGAGAGCGCCATCGCCGACGACCAGCGTCTTTCGCTCACGCTGCTCGCCAACGACGTGAGGGCCAACGACCAAGTTGATGCGGTGGCCCGCGCTTGGGTAACGGCCGAGGGCGTGGATGTGGTCGTTGCCGAGGGCGACGCGGACTTGGGCCAGCCGGCTATGGCCGACGAGAACAGCACCGAGGCGAGAAGCCTGCTTCAGGGGCCGGCCCTGGTGCTGCGCGAGACGCTGCCCTCCGGCGTGTACGAGACGCGCCTGTACCGCTACGACGGCACCATCATGGAAGAGTACGCCATGGAGGGCGCTCCCTACGATCCCGAGAAGGCTACGCCCATCGTGAAGTCTTCCATCTTCGATTTCTCTTACACCGGCGGGCTGCTCACGCTGAAGACCGACGCTGGCGAGGCTGTGGTGGCTCTGCGCTGCGCGGGAGGTGATGCCTGATGGCCGGTGGATCTGAAAGCCGCCGCTCCATGGAGGGCTATTCCGTTGCGGCCCACCGCGAGGCCAATGTGGCCGACGCGCGCTTGGCCCGCTACAACGACCGCTTGGGCCGGGTGCGCAAGGAGCGCGCTGTGTGGCCCGGTGCCGCCTTTATCGTGGAGGCCCTGCTGCTGCTCGTGTTCCTCACGGGCTCGCTGGCGGTGCTCATGAACCTGAACGCCGAATCCGACCGCATTGGCCGCGAGTCGGCGCAGCTTATGAACGCCCTGGTGATGGCGTCGAATTCCGCCGAGGAATTCGCGGCCGACCCGGCGGCCATGACGGGCGCCCAAACCCTGGATGCCGAAGACACCGATGCGAACCTGCGCTACGAGGGCGATTTGGTGCTCGTGCGCGACGTGACGGCCGAGCCCACCGAGGCCGGCGTGATGTACCGCGCGGTCATCACCGTGTGGGACCAGGATGCGGTGAGCAGCATCTCCGCTCCGAACGCCAGTGCCGCCTCCTATGAGGTGACGCTGGCTGACGAGAGCGCCGAGCCTATCTATCAGGTGGAAACGGCGGCCTACGTGAGCGGCGCTGTTGTGGTGGAGCCTGCGGGCACGCCTTTGGCCGGCACGCCGGTAGGCGGTACGGCGCGCGACGGGGAGGTGAGCTAAATGGCGAAGCCCCACGGATCGGTGCGTATCGGCCCTATCAGCTTGTTCACGCTTATCATCGTGCTGTGCCTGGCGGTGCTCGCGGTGCTTTCCGTGACCACTTCGCTGGCCGAGCTTTCCACCACCGAGCGCCAAGCGGCTACCACGACGGAAACCTATCAGCTTGAAGACGTGGGCCAGCAGTTCGTGGCCAACGTGGATGCCGCCCTCGCTCAAGGCGATGCCGCAGTAGACGACGTGCTTGCGCGCTACGGAATTCAGGGGTCCGAATCCTCTGCGGCCGCCGCGACTGAAGAGCTCGTCATCGAAGACGAGTCGCTGTCCGGCGAGGCGGCAACCGAGAGCATCGAGATTTCCCTGGCGGAGGGCGAAGGCGCACCGGTCGCCTCCTTCGGCCAGCGCTCGGGCGACGAAGTCGCCGTCACGTTCTCGGTGGAAAGCGGCCGTACGCTGAATATCGTGCTGCGCCTGAACGACAACGCAACCTACACCATTGAGCAGTGGAAAGTCACAACAGAGTGGACCGACGACGGCACAGGCGAGAACCTGTGGCTCGGCTAGAAAGACAAGGAGAGAGCTTCTATGAAACTGAAGGCACTGTTGCAGGAAATGATTGACAAGAAGGCGTCGGACGTCTTCATCGTCGCGGGCCTGCCGCTCACCTACACTGCCGACGGCCGTCAGGTGCGCATGGATATGGCGCCGCTCATGCCCGCCGACACCAAGGAGCTGGTGGAGGCCATCTACGAGCTTTCTGGCCGCGATGTGATGGTGTTTGCGAACGGCCACAACCACGATGACGACTTCTCCTTCGCCGTGCCGGGTATGGGCCGCTTCCGCGTGAACGTGTTCCGCCAGCGCGGGTCGCTCGGTGCCGTCATCCGCGTCATTCCCTTCAAGCTGCCCAACCCCGAGGATTACCATATTCCCGCCGATGTTATGGCCTGCGCCGACTTCCAGAAGGGTCTGGTGCTCGTGACCGGTCCCGCTGGCGCTGGCAAGTCCACGACGCTTGCCTGCATCATCGACAAGCTGAACAAGGCGCGCACGGGGCATATCATCACCATGGAGGACCCCATCGAGTATGTGCACCGTCACGAGGGCTGCATCGTCACCCAGCGCGAGATTCCCTCGGATGTGGCCACCTACGCCGAGGCCCTGCGCAGCGCCATGCGCGAGGCGCCGGACGTCATTCTGCTCGGCGAGATGCGCGACTCGGAGACCATCGGTACGGCTATGACCGCCGCTGAGATGGCCCAGCTGCTCTTCTCCACCCTGCACACCACGGGTGCCTCTTCCACGGTCGATCGCATCATCGACGCCTTCCCGGCGAACCAGCAGCGCCAGATTCGCATGCAGCTGTCGCTCGTGCTGCAGGCCGTGGTGTCCCAGCAGCTCGTGCCCACGGTTGATGGCGGTATCGTGCCCGTCTTCGAGATCATGACCGCCACGCCGGCTATTCGCAACCTCATCCGCGAGGAGAAGACCCACCAGATTGACTCGGTCATCGCGAGCTCTGCCGGCGCCGGCATGCGCACCATGGACCAGAGCCTGCATCGCCTGGTGAAGGAAGGCACCGTAAGCAAAGAAGTCGCCCTGCAGCATGCCATCCACCAGGAAGCCCTGAAGAAGCGCTTCGAATCCGAAGGCATGTAGCGTTCCGTTCGCCCTTCGGGACGAACGGACCGGCCGACGCTGCGGTTCCGACTGGCACCTGCCCTTGCCATTCAGCGCTTTCCCTCACGGCGCAAAGGCCGCTCGGCCGCGCTTCAAGGCAATTGCAGGCACCAGTCGAAACCTCGCTGACATTACGAACGACCAGTGAGATAAGGAGCAGGAATTAATGAGCAAATATGATTGGAGAGTGGGCAAAGAGTACAAGGAGATTCGCTACGAGCTGTGCAATGGCGTGGCGAAGATTTCCATTAATCGGCCCGAGCGCCGCAACGCGTTCACGCCGCTGACGGTAACGGAGATGTACGATGCGTTCTCCGAGGCGCGCGACGATGCGTCGGTGGGCGTTATTCTGCTGACGGGCGTGAACCACGGCGGGCGTCATGAGGACGAGGCGTTCTGCTCCGGCGGCGACCAGAAGATTCGCGGCAACGGCGGCTATGTGGGCGAAGACAACATTCCGCGTTTGAATGTGCTCGATTTGCAGCGGCTCATCCGTGTGGTGCCCAAGCCCGTTATCGCCATGGTGAACGGCTATGCCATCGGCGGCGGGCATGTGCTCTCAATTCTGTGCGACCTCACCATTGCGGCCGACACGGCGAAGTTCGGCCAGACCGGCCCTAAGGTGGGCTCCTTCGACGCCGGTTACGGCGCGGGGTATCTGGCTGCTATCGTGGGCCAGAAGAAGGCGCGCGAGATTTGGTACCTTTGCCGCCAGTACACCGCTGCCGAAGCCCTGGAGATGGGACTTGTGAACAAAGTCGTGCCCTTCGATGAGCTGGAAGACGAGTGCATGAGCTGGGCGGCCGAAATGATGCAGTTCTCGCCGACCGCCCTGCGCTTCATGAAGGCCTCCTTCAACGCTGCCACCGATGGGCTCGCGGGCATCCAGCAGCTGGCCGGCGATGCCACGCTTCTGTACTACACCACCGATGAGGCCAAGGAGGGTCGCGACGCCTTCAAGGAGCATCGTGCCCCCGACTTCACCCAGTTCCCGAAGTTTCCGTAGGATCTAGCCGCCCATGATCGATATTTTTGAAAGCACTGCGCAGCTGCGGCCCGATGCCGTGTTCTTCAGCTATGTCGACAGACGGGGGAACGAGACGGCCTACACCTATCGTCAGGTGCGGCTCGTGGCCTCCCAGTTGGCGCGGCGTTTGCGCGACAAGGGCGTGTTCCCGGGCGACATGGTGGCGGTGGATTTGCCGAATTGCCCCATGTATGTGTTCCTCGCCCTGGCTGCGGCCTACGGCGAATTCGGTTTGGTGGCGCTTAACCATCGGCTCTCCGATGCAGAAAAGCTCACGCGGCTGCTCGAGTTAGAGCGGGCCGGTGTGCGCGTGGCCTACACGGTGGATGAGGCCGGGGAGCCCAAGCTCTTCGAGGCGGTGACCAACTCGCTTCTGCGCGACGAGCGCGCCGGACGCGTGGACGACTCTCTCGGCGGGTCGGTGGAAGACGCCATCCACTTCGCCGAGCGCGCGGCCCATATCTTCGACTCCGGTCAACGGGCTCTCATCATGTTCACGTCCGGCACCACGGGCAAGCCCAAGGCGGCCGAGCTTACGTGGAACAACCTGATAGAGGCGTCGAAAGCGTCGAATCGCGTGCTTTCCGGGCGCGTGCGCGGGCGCGGGCTGTGGCAGGCGGTGCTGCCGTTTTTCCATGTCGGCGGCTTTCAGGTGATCGTGCGCAGCGTTTGCAGTCGCTGGCCCCTGCGCCTCTACGAGCGCTTCGACGCGAAAACCGTGCTGCGCGATGCCGAGGTTATGCACGCTTCCCATATTTCGGTTGTGGACAAGATGCTGCAGGACATGCTGAACGTGCGCCCCGGCGCCCTGGCCCAGTACGAGTGCATTCTTCTTGGCGGCGGTCCGCTGAACGCGAAGACGGTGTCGCGGGCCCTCGAGGCCAAAGCGCGCCTCTTTGCGAGCTACGGCATGACCGAAACTTCGAGCCAGGTGGCGAATTCGCCCATTACGGCGCAGTTCACCGGCGGCATGCGGCTTTTGCCCGGCTATTCGGCCCGCATCGTGGAGCCCGACTCCCAGGGCTTTGGTCGACTTGCCCTGCGCGGCCCCGGTGTGTTTAGCGGTTATGCTAACGCGCGGGCGGCCTTCACGGTGGACGGGTACTTCCTCACCGGCGATACGGCGGCTCTGCACGAGGGCTGCCTCTATGTGCGCGAGCGCACGAGCGACATGTTCATCTCCGGTGGCGAGAACGTGTATCCCGCCGAGATTGTGGACGCCCTCGTGCGCATTCCCGGCGTGGCCGACGCCTACGTGTTCGGCCTGCCCGACGCCCGCTGGGGGCGCCGTCCCGCTGCGGTGGTGGAGCTCACCCCCGACGCACCGCTGATCAGCACGCGGCGCTTGCGCGACACGCTGGCCCGGCGTCTTTCGAAGCTGTACGTACCCGAGCAGATTTCCATTGTCGACGAGTTGCCCCGCACCGGCATCGGCAAGATCGATCGCGCGGCTTGCGAGGCGCTGTTCAGCCAGAATATCAACATCAAACGGGTGGTGCTGCACCATGTGCGCCTGCCGTTTTCCAAGCCCTTCAAAACGCCGAAGGAGACGCTCACCTACCGCGACACGGTCATCGTTGAGGTGATTGACCGCAAGGGCCGCGTGGGTTTGGGGGAGTGCACCGCCTTCGACACCGATTGGTATTTGCCCGAAACGCTCGGCGATGATGTGCGCGTCATGCGCGAGGTGTTAGGTCCGCGCGTCATTGCCGCCACGTATCTGCATCCGCGCGAAGTGGCCGCCGACCTGCTTGCCCTTGAGGGAGCGCAGGACTTCCCCATGGCGGTGAGCGCTCTTGAGATGGCCTGCTGGGACTTGTACGGAAAGATTACCGACAAGCCGCTGTGGAAGCTGCTCGGCGAAGAGTTCGATCGCATGACTCGGGCGGCATCCGCGCTTGAGGGTGAAGAGCCCGCCGTGGGCTGGGCGCGCCCGAGCGAGCGCCGCGGTGCCACGCGCAAGGTGTACAGCGGCGCGGTGGTGGGCCTCGGCACGCCGTCCCAAACTGTGGCCGAGGTGCGCGAATGCGTGGAAGCGGGCTACCAGCGCATCAAGCTGAAAGTGGCGCCGGGCAAGGGATTGCCGGCGGTGCGCGCCGTGCGCCGGGCCTTCCCCCGCCTGCTCATCACGCTGGATGCGAACCAGAGCTTCGGGCTGCACAACCTTGCCGAGCTGCGGGCCTACGACGAGCTGGATATCGGCTGGATCGAAGAGCCGCTCAACCTGGCGACGGCGGGCGGCGAGCGAGCGAAGCGCGATCCGTTTACGCGGCTGGCGTCGTTCCAGCACACGCTGGCCATGCCCCTTTGCCTAGACGAGTCGTTCACCAACGCCGAAGAGGCCGCGGGGCTCTTCGAACATCCCGAGCTGCGCTGCGCCATGGTGAAGATTGGGAAGTTCGGCGGCATCGAGCGGTCCCTCGCCTTCGTGCATCGGGCGCTGGCCGAGGGTCGCGAGGTCTGCATGAGCGGCATGTACGACACGGGCGTGTCCCGCTTCGCCCACGCCGCCTTCCAAACGCTGCCCGGCGTGGTCATTCCCGGCGATTTGGGCGCTACGGCCCGTTATTTCGACGCCAATCTCACGGTGCCCGCCTACACGGCCCCCGACGGCATCATCACGTTGAATGCCCCCGGCCACGAGAACGGTCTGGGCTGCGCGCTGGATTCCGCGACGCTGGCCGCCGTGCGCCAGCGCCGTTATGTTATTGAGTAACTCACCATTTTCTTTGCCCTTTTAACCTTCAGGCAACATTCGGGCAGATGCACCATATATACTTTCACTCATCGTTGAAACGCGAAGACGGAGGACTTCATGGGCGGCTTTTTCGGTGCAGTTTCCAAGCGCGACGTGGTGCTGGACGTTTTCTTCGGAGTCGATTACCACTCCCATCTCGGCACGCGCCGGGCGGGCATGATCGTGCGCGATCGCGAGGACGGCTTCCAGCGGCAGATCCACTCCATCGAGAACACCCCCTTCCGCACGAAGTTCGAGGACGACATCGTGCGCTTCCACGGCACGAGCGCCATCGGTTGCATTTCGGACGCCGACCCGCAGCCGCTGCTGGTGCGCTCGCATCTGGGCACCTTCGCCATTACCACCATCGGCGCCATCAACAACGCCGAGGAGCTGGTGAGCGAGTATTTCTCGCAGGCGAACAGCCAGTTCATGGCCTTGAGTTCGGGCGCGGTGAATTCCACCGAGCTGGTGGCCGCGCTCATTAACCAGAAGGACGATCTGGTTTCCGGCATCCAGTACGCCCAGTCGAAGATTGACGGCTCGCTCACGCTGCTCATCATGACCGAAGACGGCGACCTTATTGCCGCGCGCGACTTCATGGGACGTCTGCCCGTGCTGGTGGGCGCCGACGACAACGGCCATTGCGTGGCGTTCGAGTCGTTCGCCTATCACAAGCTGGGCTACCACGATGAGTACGAGCTGGGCCCGGCGGAAATCGTGCGGCTGACGCCCGATGCCATCGAGGTGCTCTCGCCGGCACGCGACGAGATGAAGATGTGCGCCTTCATGTGGGTGTACTACGGCTACCCCAACTCCAACTACGAGGGCGTGAACGTGGAAGTGATGCGCTATCGCAACGGCGCCGTCATGGCCCGTGACGAGGCCGCCCGCGGCGCCTGCCCCGAGGTGGACTACGTGGCCGGCGTGCCCGACTCCGGCGTGCCGCACGCCATCGGCTACTCTACGGAAAGCGGCATGCCCTTCGGGCGCCCGTTCATCAAGTACACGCCCACCTGGCCGCGCTCGTTCATGCCGGCGAACCAGGATTTGCGCAACAAGATCGCGAACATGAAGCAGGTGCCTGTGCCCGAGCTCATTCGCGATAAAAAGCTCTTGTTCGTGGACGACTCCATCGTGCGCGGCACCCAGCTGCGCGAGACGGTGAACTTCCTGTACGACTCGGGCGCCGCCGAGGTGCACATGCGCAGCGCGTGCCCGCCCATCATGTACAGCTGCAAGTACCTGAGCTTCTCGTCCAGCAAGTCGGACATGGACCTCATCGCGCGGCGCGTGGTGGATCAGCTTGAGGGCGACGAGGGCCTGGACCACTTGGCCGAGTACGCCGACGCCGCCACCGAGCGCGGCCAGTGCCTGCTGAAGACCATCTGCGAGGACATGGGCTTCGATTCCTTGAGCTACCAGAGCCTCCAGGGCATGATTGAGGCCATCGGCATCGACCCGGAGAAGATCTGCACCTACTGCTGGGACGGTCGGGAATAGGGCGTATCGGGGAGGCGAACTATCCGCCTTCCTGCATGGCCAGGTGTCTTTAGAACGCTTTTCAGAGAGGTGCCGTTTACAAGTAAAGATAGGGGTTCAAAAAACGGGGACGCTGCAACCAGCGTCCCCGTAATAGGGAGGGCTAATAAGTTTCTAGATGCGCTTAGGCTTCCAGCTCGTTGATGATTTGAGCAGCATAACGACCCCAGATGAGCGAACCGCCGAAGCCCGTGCCCGAGGCGCCAACGCCCTTAATGGTGCCAGGGACAACGCCCATGTTGGAGTAGGTGCAAATGGTGCCGGCAAGATACAGGCCCGGAATTACATCGCCATTCACATCTATGACCTGCATATCTAGATTGTGCTTGATGCCGCCGATGGTTCCATAGTTCACGTTGGCAGTCTTCCACCCGTAGAAGGGGCCATTATCGATTTTCACAGGCGCGCCCACCTGAGAAACCAGAGTAGCGCGGCCGAACAGCGAATCGGCTCCAGTTGCGTCAATGTCAGCGTTGTACTTATCGACCGTAGCTCTCACGGCATCGGCAGGAAGGCCCATGGCTTCGGCAACGCCCTCGAGAGTGTCGGCTTCTACCAGCAGGCCGCTCTCGCGCAATTTGGCCATAGAGTACAGCGAGCTATCATTCTCGGCATACTCTTCGGCAATGTCGTTGTCCCAAATCTGATAGCAGATGCCGCCCGTCTGCGCTGCCACATCGGGCCAGACGTTGCCGTAGCCCAGAGCCTCATTCACGAATCGCTCGCCTTCGGCGTTCAACAGGATAGCGCCGCCATGGAACAGCGAACAGGATTGACCAGCAGAGCCGTCGGGGTGCTGGCCAGTGAGCAGGCTGATGAAGCTGATATGGCGCGTGTCGGCGCCAATGGCCATGGCCATCTTGTGGCCCTGCCCCAGGTCGCCCTCGCCAGTGAAGGCAATTACGCTCTCGGCACCCTGACCGAAGATATACTGGTTCATCATCTCGGGGTTGCGCGAGTATCCGTTAGTGGCCAGCACAACGCCGCGATTCGCCTTGAAGCACACCGCCTTGCCACTCTTGTCCTCGGCACGGACGCCAATAACGCGACCGGAAGCGTCCTGAATAAGCTTATTTGCCGTGGTCTGGGTGAGAATCTGCGCACCATCGGCCTCGGCTTTGGATCGCAGGGTGTCAATCACCTCGGTCGGCTTAATGTGATGCTCGCGTGGAACACTGGCGCCCTGGGTGGGCAGCAGCGACTCGGCCTTGAACTGCAGGCCCATACCGGTAAGCCAGTCATAGAGCCCCTCGGCCTTTTCGCAGTGCATGCGCAGCCACTCGGGATTGTTGTCTTCTTTGGTCATTTCCACGAGATCGTTGTAAAACGTGTCGACGGAGTCCTCGATTCCCTGCTCGCGCTGCAGCGGAGTGTTGGGCATAGCGATGCCGCCGTTGCACAGAGCGCTTGAGCCACCAACGTTTTTCTGCGACTCCAGCACGATGACGCTCATGCCAAGCTCGGTGCCCTCGATGCCGCAGCTAAGGCCAGCGCCGCCGGCTCCTACGGCAATGATGTCGGCTTCGTAGTCCCAGTTGATGTCCCCTGTGTTTGAGAGAGCTTCGTCGGCGGAAGACGATGCGTTCGGCGCACAAGCCGCCAAAGAGCCAGCGGCCGCTGCGCCTGCAGCGAGAATGCCCGCACCTTTTAGGAAGCCTCGACGAGAAACGTTTTCAGTGCCCATGTTCCCTCCTTGAGAAATAATTTTCCAAGACGCTCGTTCTCTGCAATCTGCGCCTCGATCCAACGAAGAGAAGGCTATCGAATACCTGGCACTTTCGCCTAGCCCATAATGCATGTGAACTGGTGTTTCTCCCATCACATGAAGCATGTGACTAGCCGCCGTATAGGCTGTTTGATACTATGCAGCCAAGGGAGGGAGTATGGTGGACTTACATGAAAGAGAAATTACTTACGAGAAACCTTCGGTAAGAGAAAAGCTCGGTATGACGTTTCGCGGCATTGTGCTGCCTGCCGTGGGTTTTGCCCTGTTGCGCTTCTGGATTATGCTTGTTGAGGAGAATGCGCATGTGTTTTCGACAAACCCAGGCTTATATGTAACGAGTTGGGTGGCGCGCGGCGTGTTTCCGTTGCTTGTGGTGGTTTTGCTCAACGCACTTCCGTTGACGAAGTCGTCAGTCGCGAAAACGATGGGCGTCTGTACCATTATGAGTGTCGTAGGCGGCCTTTGCCTTGCTGTTTCCCTTGAGGTTGGCGCTTTAACAACGATGGTGTTGAGTGCCATAGTGGGTCTTGCGGGAACGGGCTGGCTCTACATTTGTTGGAGCGAAGTGTATCTCTGGATGAGAATTCGCGATGTGGCCATCTCCGTAATGCTCTCCCTGATGGTTTCCACTGCGGCTGCCGGTATTTCCGTGCTTTTGCCTTTCGGAGTGCGCCTTGCTCTCATTGCGGGAATTCCCCTATTTACAACGGGGCTGTTCGTGGCATACCTAAGGACTGATTTCGAGGGCACTCACGATCGGAGTTCGCCAGCATCGCAATACAGCGAAGGTCAGATGATGGTTGCCAATGGTCGTTGGTTTGCAATGCTTGCAGTTTACGCTTTTGTTCTCGGTGCAATCCATGTGATATCAACGTCGCAAGAGGGTGCGGTTCAGGGCCAACCCTATGGCATTTACCTTATAACCTCCTTTGTGGTTGCCCTTGCCTTTTTTGTAGGGGTGATAAGCAACAAACTTCCGTCTGTGAAGGTGTTTTGGCTGGTGATTGTAGGGGCCATCGGTTTTTCCTTCGTGACAGCGCTGGCATTTAATGCCATGCTGCAAGTAGTACTGAGTGTTTTTGCTGGTGTGCGCTATGTGGCGTTCGGCTACATCAATATCAAGCTGGTCGACATTGCTCGCCACTCACGAACTCCCATTTACGTGGTGTTTGCAGCAGGCTGGAGTATTCTGCAGATTAGCATGGGCATGGGTGCCGTTGCCACGTTGTACGGCCTCGACACCTTGGGACTCAACCTCGATGTGGTCGTTTCTATGCTGCTTGCGGTGCTGGCCATGGGCGGGTTGCTCCTACCTCATAGCTCCGAGTTGAGCGATGTATTCGTCGGGGCCAACCAGTCGCACGAAGCTGACGAGCGTAACGAAAGCGCTTCGATGGAAGGCATTCTCCTTAATCGCTGTCGTACCTTGAGGCAGCGTTTTAGGCTAACCGAGCGTGAAGCTGAAATAGTATTCCTTATTGCCCAAGGTTATACCCAAACGTATTGTGCCGAGGCGCTCATGGTTTCCATCAACACTATTCGCAGTCACATGAAACATATCTACTCGAAACTCGACATCCACTCCAAAGACGAACTGCTTCAGCTGCTGAACGGCCAAGATGGGCAGGCTGTTACAAATACGCTCGGAGCGGTTGCAGAGCCAAAGGCTTTGCAATAAACGACGGAACGTCATGTCCGCCTCAAAGGCACTCCAATTATCCTGCTGCTAGTCTTCTAGGAGGAGCTCCCCGTTCGCGTGCTTTTCCTGTAGGTACTCGCGGAAGTAGGGGAGATCGAAGCCGACAATGCCTCGAGCGCGACGCCCGATGACGCCGGCTTCGATGAGACGTTTACGGTATTGTGCCACCATTGAAGAGGTGCGGTTGATGCGGGCGGCGATATCGGCGATGCGGCTGTCGCCTTCGTCTTGCAACATCGCAACGGCGAAGCGAAGGTCGCCGGGTGAAAGCTCGGTCAGTGTCGCATCCAGAACGCGATAGGTCATCTCACGTTGGGCGGTCGCAATGCCGTTGGCAATTGCACTTGCTCCCAGATTGCGAGCTTCAGGGTTTTCGTCCCATGCGTAATAGCCCACCAGCTGCAGCATGTAGGGAAATCCCTCGATGGCTTGTGTTGCTTCAGCCAGGGCTTCTGCGTCCACGGTGCGGTTGCCGTCGCGGATAGTTTTTTCGAGGGCCGCCGCCACCTCGCTATCGGGAATGCGACCGAGGGCTTCGTGGGTGGCACGACGAAGGAACGACACCGTTTTGTCGTTGAGCAGCGACGAGATATTGTGCGGCAGGCCCGCCATGAACAGTGCCACCTTGCGACCCTCTCGGACAAAGTGTTGATAAAAGGCGGCGAGTTGAACCATTTCGTCGAGTGTTGGGTCGATTTCGTCAACGGTGAACAAGACGCCGATGTTCTGGTCATTCAGCTGTTCTATCAGGTCGCTCATGCGCGAGCGCCAGTTGGTGTGGGGCTGGACGTTCTCGATGGAAAGCGAGACGACATCGGGAATGCCTACACTTTTTACAGCGAGTTTGCCGTTGCTTTCCACAAGATGGGCGGCTTTGCGGCGCAGTTGGATTTCCGCATCTTCGAGCATTCCCGACAGCGCCGTGATGTTAACGGCAACCCAACCACTTTGCTCGGCCACCTCGGCCAGATAGGAGAGGAGCGCCGTTTTGCCTGTGCCGCGAGCGCCCGAGAAAAGAGACGTAAGCTCTGGGCGGCGATGAGCGCTTTGCAGGGCGCGGGAATGCGATTCGATGATCTGATTTCGCCCGGCAAGATGAGCCGGAATTTCTCCGAAGCTGGGAGTGAAGGGGTTTTCCGCAACATGCATGGTGTGCTTCGCCTTTCGGTGCAGCAAAATAATTCTAAGGGTTCACTAAGTATAGCTAAGTTTCACTAAGTTCTTCTAAGTTTCTCTAAGAAGTTCTAAGTTCCACGATGCGCGTGGTTGAGCCTGGTTATCGATTCGCGTTGGGGCTCATCTAGTCGAGGCGTCCCTGGCGCATTGCATTACTGTAGTATCCTGGGATTTTGATGCGGCTTAATGGGTCCGTATCATGTCTAACGCATAAACGCGTCGGCTTCTTCCAAATCGCGCATTGGGGCGCTGGCTTCGCAAGAGGCTGGCGCCTTTTCTTTGGCCGCCCGTTGCGCACGTTTCTTCTCGGTGCGCAGGGGGAGGTACTCGCTGATGACGATGCCAGCGAAGATGAGGGCGAAGCCGGCGAACAGCGAGGGCGTGATTACTTCGCCGAGCAGCAGGATGGAGAAGATGACGCCAAAGACGCATTCCGTGGAGAGGAAGAGGGCCGCCTGGGCCGGGTCCACTCGGGCCACGGCGGCGTTTTGCAGCCCCAAGGCCACGCAGGAGGCGAACACCGTGAGGTAGACGAGGCTTACCCAGGTGTCAGGCGAGAGGCTTGCGAAGTTCGGGGTAGGCTCGGCGATGGCGCCCATAGCGAAGCCCAGAAGGCCCGCTACGATGAACTGGATGATCGTGAGCACCGTCATGGAGCGGCCCGGCGCAAACTTCGCCGTGTACAGCACATGCAGGCTGAGGAAGAGCGCCGAGAGCAGTGTGACCACGTCGCCGAAGCGCAGCGAGAACGCGCCGGTGCCTGTATAGGCCACGCAAGCCACGCCGGCAACGCAGGCGAGCGCCGCCGCGATATTGAAGCGAGTGGGCTTCTTTCGAATGATGAACCAGCCGAGGAAGGGGATGATAACCACGTACAGCGTGGTGAGGAAAGCACTGTTGGAGGCGGTGGTATCGGTAAGGCCAGTGGAGTTTGTCCAGTACGACAGAAACAGCAGCGCGCCCAGAATGGCGCCGTCGCGCAAATGGCCGGCGCGGCTTTCGGCGGCGGCCAGGCGCGTTTGCAGCTTGCGCAGGCAGCAGAGCGCCAGGATAATGCCCGCGCCCGTGAAACGTACGCCCACAAGCCAAGAGGGCGGGAACTCGTCCACCGTGGACTTAATGACCACCGTGCCCATGCCCCAAATAGCCGCCGCCAAAAGCAGCGACGCCTTATAGGCCCAAAGGGGCAATCCGGTTTGTCTAATCTGGGAAAACATAGGCGGCATGATAACAAAAAACACCCACCAATGTGCACCAATCTGTTTGCGAGCGTATTGTCAACGCAGGACTGGATTCGGCATGCTTCTCTTCTTGGTCATTGGGCAATGGAGTAAAAGAACACGCAATACTCTGTTTTTGAAGCCGTTATGGCCGAATCATTTATTGGTAGGGTTATTGAGTTAGCAGATAGTGGGTAGAGACTAATGATTTCCAAAAGCAAGAGACTGCATTTGATTATGCTCATTGCTCTGTCCGGATTTGTTTTTGGGCTAGCAGGATGTGGTTCGGGAAGCTCGAATGCGCATTCTGCGGCACTTGATGCGGCGGATGAATATGCCTCTTCTGCAAGTACGGAACAAGAAGAGGGATATTCAGAAAAGAGCGCCGTTGAAGAGCGGAGATCCCTGGAATTTGATATGCATTACAGCGATTGGCTCTACGAGGAAGAGCAAATGCGAATATGGCTCGATTCAGGTCAGCAACATGAAGAATGGCTGACAGCAATGAACGATTTTATTAACGAGGTGCAGAGCTATCCAATTTCCGAAATTCCTGAAAACTACCAAGTACTTTATAGCCAACTTCTGGAAAGAGTAATGGATTTAAGAGACGAGGGGATGTAGGCTCTTCTCGCCAATCTTAGAGCAGCAAGGATGATGGCCAAAAATCATAGATGCGAAACTACGAGGATGAGGGCGTTTTCCGCGTCTTTAGGCTGTTAGCCCGAGGGGCGGAAAACGCCCTCATCTCCTGATTGTTATAAGCTAGAGCTGCAACTTAATAACTATCAATTTGACTGGGAAGCCATTTTGATTATTGCATGAGTAACTTCATGCACTAGCTAATAGCGATGTGGGTGCAACGTCATGCCTCGAACTGAGACGTCGAGATAGGGTTATCCCGCTATAATTTGCGTCATGGAATGTTCTCGCTGTCATACTAAATTACCCGATGATGCGGTTTACTGCTCTGCCTGTGGAGAGCGGAACGGCCAAGAGCTCGAGCGCGACGACTACGCTTATGCGGCATTCATCAGCTATCGGCACCTTCCCCGCGATACGGTGGTTGCGAAGCGGGTCCAGGATGCTCTAGAGGCGTTCCGGCTTCCGAAGGGCCTTGCCTGCTTGCAGGGTTTTCAATCTGGCCAACGATTGGGGAAATGCTTTCGCGATGAAGATGAGCTTGCGGCCTCGCACTCGTTGCCAGAGAGCATCAAGGAAGCTCTGGCTCGGTCGCATTCACTTGTGGTCGTTTGCTCCCCGGAAACAAGAGAAAGCCTTTGGGTGCGGCGCGAAATCGAGATGTTCATACAGTTGCATGGTCGCGATAGAATAATATGCGTTCTGGCGGCAGGAAGCAGCTCAGAGAGCATTCCCGAAATACTTCGCTATCGATTCATGCCAGACATCGATGGTGAAATGCGCAAGATGCCGGCCGAGCCTCTGGCCGCCGATTTGCGGTCCGGCGCGAGCGTGTCTCGAAGGGCTGAGCTATTGCGGGTTATAGCCGCTGTTGCGGGGTGTGGTTACGATGATCTCCGTCAAAGAGAGAAAGCGCGCCGTCGGCATCGAATTGCTGCCCTTGCGACTGCTCTAATTGCGATTCTGGCGATTATGACATACTTGGGCGTGGCGGCATACAGCTCTTCGCAAGACGCTCTTGCCGAGGAGTCGAAATTGCTGGCGGCAAAATCTCAAGAGCAATTTGCCCGGGGAGAGCGGATGCAGGCTATCCAAACGGCGCTTGATGCGCTGCCGATTGATGATTCGCTATTCTCAAGGCCTTTCGTTCCCGAAGCCCAAGCTGCCCTGGAGTTAGCACTGGGCGCAAATCAGTCCAAGATTCAGGTATGGCGCCCAAATGGCACGATTGATTCAAATGGTGAGGTGCTGGCATACGAGCTGAGCCGCTTCGATACCTGTGGAGTTTCGCTTTCGGATGATGGCGTGATTGACGTTTTCGATGTGTTCACGGGTGTTTGCATTAAAAAGCTGAACATCCATGCTTTTGAAGACGTACCCGCCGATATTGCCGAAGGCGAATGGAGGCTTGCCCCGGCGGGCAACAGGCATCTGCTTATAGCTCATTGTGGATTGGAGGGATTGTTCGGCTGCATAGATATGGTGACGGGATCCATAGTTTGGCAAAGGCCCGGCCTTACGGTCAATGTGCTGGAGGTTTCTGAAGATGGGTCGCAGTGCGTTGTTGGAACAGTGACGTCTGATAACACTATGGCCATGGCTTTGATCGATATTACGAGCGGTGAAATAGCTGCCTCTATGGAAACAGGACAAAATGCCTTTAGTGCTGAACTTGGTTTTTATCCCTGTTCTTTTAACGAAATATCCCACGAAGCGGCAGTGGGAGCGGGCGAGTTTATCGTGCTTTTCAACTTCGACACTGCTTCGTGCGACCTAGTGAGCTTGGGCATGACGCTTATCTATTCTGTGTGTGCCAAGGAAAATACGATCATTGCTGCTTCTTCGGATAGAAGTAGTCAAGACGATGTCTTTGCACATCCGTATATGTTGGCCGCTGCCGTCGAGCAAAGTGGCGGCTTGGTTCCTGTCTGGCATGTCGAAGGAGTATATAGCTGGCTTTTAACTGGTTCGCAGCAAGAGGCATATCCTCATGAGGGAGAGCCGACAGCGCTTCCTGTTCAATCTGGCAGCGGAGACGCAATAGCATGTTCGGTGGGAGATACATTGCGGGTAGTAGAGCTGGAAACTGGTGCCGATCTTACAAATGAGCACTTTGGGAGCACGATTGTGGGCATGGGCGCCCTTCCGCATGAAGATGGCGATTTTCTCGTGCTGGTCTTGGCCGAGGGCGCCTTGGATGGTCGATTTATGGGAATGAATCCGGCATTTCATGGAGAAACGTACAGTATGAGCATCCCATACCAAATAGAAAGCGCTTGCGTGCGGCAAGTGGCCGATGGGCATGTGGTGGTGCTTATGCACCCAGTTGATCAACCCAATAGGCTGCTGTCTTACCATCTGGACGGAAGCGACCCCTTTCCTACAGGGCTCGCTCTTGATGAGTTGATAGCGCTTGCCAATGAGGAGCTGGGGAGAGGTTAAAAACGGGCGCTTCATTGCCCAATGCGATAACCTGCCATAGGTATCATATGGGCTGCTGACTTGGGAACACTCAGCAATAGACGTGAGAAGCGAGAGGAGGGATTGGCCAACCGATGGCGAAAGCCCGTTTGCACTTGAGGAGCCCTGTCGACGCTGTTCAGACTGCATTGGGTCGTGAGCTGGAACGACGGGGCGACTCCTTGAAGCCTATCGAAATAGTGAAAGTGGCTCTTTCGGCTTATCTTTCCTATGCTTTTGCCGAGGAGGGTAGTGGCGACGTTGTGGCTGTCTCGGTTGAGTCGCCCGATAAAGCTAATTTGAGACGCGGAACTCAATCGGCCATCGATCGCCTCCTGTTCAACGCCAACTACTGGCGTGCTGCCTATGAGCAGCGCATTATCGATGCCTGCGCTCTTCCAACGGACGCCCTTGCATGTTTGGAAGCGATCACGGTTTGGAACAAGCACACCCTTAAGCTGAATACGCTGTCGCCTGATGAAGTAGTAGGCAACTTCGAGCGATTTTGCCCGCCATTTGCCATCAACCATCGCCGTGGTTCCCACGAAAAGGCACGCGCGGGAAAAGGACCCCTGCCCGACTTCAAGCGCGCTGTAGAGGTGGCGGCGGAAAAGGAACCTCCAGAGTGTTTGGCAGCGCTCGAGGATGTTCTCGCCACTATGGAAAAGGAAGCCGCTGTTTACGAGGTGCAGAGCCAGAAAGGCTCGCTTGACGCGCTTTATGCCGTTCTTCCCGCCTGGTGTCTGCAGAACCGGATCGACCTCGTTAGCGGCTCTTGGTGGGACGACTGCGGCGTTATGGAGTCCATCATCAATGCGCTGTACCAGCAATTCCTCAATTTGGGATTCGGGGTTAGCGTCTGCCAGTATTTCAAAGATTCGTGCGACGAGGCGCTCGATTCCTACCACCGCGATCTCTCCAGCGAGCTCTCGCCTTTGTCCGACTTGGATATTCCGCAACTAGTGGATCTGGTGAGAATTGCGCGTGAAGAGAACCCCAATTTCGAAACCGACGGCTACGGCGGGTCTCTCCCTGCGTGGCTTATCAGCAAAGAACAGCTCATTTGGAATGTTTTGGTCTGCGCCATCTATGGACCGGCCAGTGCGCGACCTTTGCTGGTAGATTCTCCCGACATGCTGGCTGTGCAGGGCTATACAGGCAAAACTGATGTTATTACCGAGCTGGCCCAGACGTCTTTCGTGAGATACACCGCCGACAGAATCGCGTCGCAGACCGATCAAGAGTATGTGACATTCGCAAGCCTGCCCGCCGATTTGCGCGACTCATCCATCGCCTACATCAGCAGCATTCATCGCAAGCTGGAAACGCTTGGCTACGAGGTGCTTCCCGCGGGAAGCTGCTATCCAGAGCAGTGTGTAACGGCGTTTACAGCTAGCGAAGTAGAGTGTCTGGCTATTCTGGAGCATAGGCGCTGGCTCAAGGAAAGACAGAAAGCAGGTTGGCGTTACGGCGCATCCAAGAACGTGGATGCGCGCCGCAGCCCTTATATGGTGCCCTGGGAAGAGTTGCCCGATAGGGCGAAAGAATGGAATCGTTCAGCTGTGCGCAGTATTCCCTGCTTGCTTGCCAGCGTGAACTTGGCAGTGGTGAAGTAGAACAGAGAGATTGCGTTTCTCGCTTGCGCTTGGCATTTCGTGTAATGTGCAGGAATTGTGCTGAGTAAGATAAAGTTCGCTCAAAGGCTTGCAATTTTCGATCAGGAAAGTAATATATATCCTTGCCCTTTGGGGCAAACCCATTGCGGGGTGGAGCAGTCTGGTCAGCTCGTCGGGCTCATAACCCGAAGGTCGGTGGTTCAAATCCGCCCCCCGCGACCAAGGAGTGTCAGCCGTCGAGTTCGCTCGGCGGCTTTTTTGTTTAGCATGAGCATTGCGATGGGCTTGAGGGAGACATTCTGGCCGGGTCTTAATTAGGCGTAGTCCCCTCATCGCAGAGCCCTTGTGGGCGACATCGAAATCTACGAATCCCCTGACGGCGATATCCTTCTAAATGTCCAGATCGAAGACGAGACGGTTTGGCTGTCTCTTGACCAGATGGCGCTCGACTCCGTTGCCGAACATGTCGAAAGTCTGGCTGATTCTCTTCGGAACGCTTTTCCCTGGGCGCCTCGGTGTCCGCGAGGGCAGAGAGCTCCAACAGGCATTGTCGGGTATCTAGCGTTGAGACGCTAGACAAATATCGGAATGACAAAAGAATAGTTTGGTCATATAAGCCATTGGGCAATGGCACGGTTGCACGCATGATGAAATATTGCAAATAGCTGGAGACGGGGCACCGGGAGAGTTCCGTTGCTCCTCTAATCCGCCAAGACCTATAACGAAAACAGCACGTAAATGCCCCATAGTTGGCGTGCTGAAATCGCAAGCGACAGGAGAATGAAATGGCCGGTTTCGATGTTGCCCAGTTTGCGTCTTCCAAAGCGAAGCCCCTTCCCATTATCTTGCTGCTCGACGAGAGCGGCAGCATGTCGGGCGACAAGATCAACAAGCTCAACGAAGCTGTCAAAAAAATGCTGGGTTCTTTCAAAAAGGAAGAGACGCAGGCGTCTGAGTTTCTCGTCTCTATCATCGGGTTCGGCGGCATAGACAACGGAGATGGGACTGGTGCGCGTATAATCAATACACCCACCAATGCAACCGAGATCGTGTTTGACGGAGTTTCCGCCCATGGAATGACGCCGCTCGGTGGGGCTCTCAAGTTGGCCAAGGGCATCATCGAGGATAAGGAGCAGACCCCGTCTCGCGCTTATCGCCCTTTGGTGGTTCTTGTAACCGACGGACATCCGAACGATGCCTGGGGGCAGCCCTTCGTCGAGTTTGTTGAGTACGGTCGTAGCGCTAAATGCGACCGTATGGCCCTGGCGGTTGGCGGCGACACAGATATGGACATGCTCCAACGCTTCGTTGCGGGAACGGGCCACGAGGTTTTCACTACTGACCAAGCAGACGGCATCGTCAAGTTCTTTAAGTTCGTAACCATGTCTGTAGTAACTCGTACGCGTTCTCAGAACCCCAATCTGGTTCCTCAAGACCGCGAGGTCAAGCCCCTGCCCGCTCCGGCGCTTGTCGAAGAGGTCGTCGAGACGGAGATCGTTTACGAGACGGATGGTGGCGCGGACAGAGTCCCTGTTGAGGCGGCTGCAGCGCCCGCTGACGTTCCTGCCGAGAGCGGCCCCGTCAGCCTCGACGACGATGACTTCTGGTTCTAATGAATACTGTCTACCTCGTTTGTGACACATCGGGGAGCATGGCTGAAAGCGGGAAACGCTTTATTCTCCGCAACATGATTCGCGCCATAGACCAGTATTTTCGACTGCAAAAGAATCCGGTTGAAATCAAGCTCATACCCTGGGGAAAAGAGGCGATGATTGCAAAGTGGACCCCTGGCCAAGAGGTTCCTGAGGCGCTGCTGCTTTGCGAGGGTGATGCTTCCGGTGAAGCGTTGGCTGAGAAGGTTCAGGGGCTGCATGACGGTTACTTTGTGATATTAACGGACGGCTACTGGCCTCCCGCCACTCGCAAACAAATCGGGGCTTGGAGTAAGGGGCTGGCGCCGAACCATTTCCGAATCATCAAAATCGGTGAAGACGCCGATCCTCGCCTGAAGGGGCCCAGCGTTTTCACTGCCGAAGATCTTCTGCCGGCGCTTAAAGGATGGGTTGAGTAGACCTATGCAGAGATGGATAAGCTTCGGGGCAAGCGAGATTGGCCCCGCCCACATAAAGACAGGAAAGCCCAATCAGGACTCGTGGGCAGCTTTTCATCATTTCAACTGCGACGTGCTTGCCGTATCGGATGGGATGGGATCAAAAGACTTTTCGGAATTCGGAAGCGCTGCAGCATGCAAAGCGGTCGATTATGCAGTCTGTTCGAGCATGTTATCGGGCCCGTCACTCGACTTGCAGGACCCCTTGATTCGCGAGCTTTTTCTGGATAACATCCGAGACAAATGGGCGGAAGATATCTTGCCCTTAACAGCCAAGCAGGCATCGGCAACCTGCCTGTTCGCGCTTCACGCCAGCGGAAATGTCTGGCTAGGAATGCTCGGAGATGGATGCGTCGCATGCGTCCTTGTAGACGGGACGATCAGGCTACTTCAAGAATCTAAGGATGATAGCTTCTCCAACGTGACTAAATCGCTTTCTGAGAGCGTTACTCCGGATGACTGGCAGATCATGGGGGTATCGGAAAAGAGGTGCAAAGCCGTTCTTCTTTGCACAGACGGCATTGCCGACGATCTCGTCGATCCGAAAGGTTTCGTCGCAGGGTATATCGACTCTGTTTTTGACATGCCCGTTGTTTCGGCAGCGGGAGATGCCGCCAACATGCTTATCGATTGGCCGACTCCCAAGCACAGCGACGACAAGACTATCGCTTGTCTGATTAGGCGGGACTATGCCGATGAGTAGCAGGTTTGATGAAAAAAGGCACGTTGTCATCGATCAGTATGGCAACCAATTCGAGATCACAAGTGAGCTTGCACGTGGTGGCCAGGGCGTTGTTTACCGCACCACTGATTTCGATATCGCCATAAAGCAGCCTTTGGGCCCGAACGGGAAGCCCGACACGAGCGCATCGCTTCAAGAAGCGTTCGCCCGCATACGATGCCTTCCTATTCCAGAGCGCTTGCCTATTTCCCTTCCAGCTTCCATATTGAAAAGCGAGCCGGGTTATGTAATGGCACTCCTCAACGAAATGAAGCCGTTCAGCAGCTTTTACATCAATGGCGAGGATCGCGAGGAGATGAAAAAGCAACCTACCCCGTCGTGGCTGGAAGGCATGAAGCGTGAATACGCAGAGCTTTTGATGTTCTACGCAAACACGGGCTCCTCTAAGCGACGGCATTACGCGCTCTACAAATGCGCCGCCCTGCTTGCCAGGTTGCATGCGGCAGGGCTCGTCTACGGTGACATGTCGCCCACCAATGCTTTCATAGGCGAAGGCAAACCCTGCGAGGTCTGGCTTATTGATGCCGACAACCTTCGATTCGAGAGGCAGACGGGAGGGCCTTCCGTATATAGCCCCCATTACGGTGCGCCGGAAATCGTTCGCGGAATCGACAGTTCGCGTCCTTATTCAGACATCTGGGCCTTTAGCGTCATGGCATTCGAGATGCTTGCATTGGAGCATCCGTTCATCGGAAGAGCCGTACTTAACCCTGAAGGGGACGACGGAGGCTGGGATTCCGATGATTGGGACGACGAGACCGATTCCGGCGATAAACCCTCGGATTTGGACGACCAGGCGTACATGGGATTCCTTCCCTTCATCGACGACGAGCTTGACGATACCAACGAAGGGATGACGGGCCTCCCGCGTGAGCTGATGATGACCCCGCTCTTAAGAAAACTGTTCCAGGAGACCTTAGGCATTGGCCGTGAAAAGTACTGGAGAAGGTCATCGATGATGCTCTGGGCGCTCGGATTTGCCCAAGCTCATGATTCGATGCTCGTCTGCCCTGACTGTCGCATGAGCTTTTTTGCGGATCTAGACGAGTGCCCGTTCTGCGGACGAACCCACCCGGGATATGCACGTTTGAGAACTCCGGAGTGGAGCATGGTCATCCAAGTGGAAGATGCGCCGTTCGAGCTCGCCCTGCCCCACAGGCTATTCAACGCATTCTCTCTAGAATATGGCGACAAAGACGAATACTACGCCTTCGTTGACTATGCGGGCAAAATAATCAAGCCCGTCCGGGGAACCGAGAGGTTCCCCGATTCTCTCGTCATCGAATTTCATGGGGAGGGGATGTAAATGAAGTTCAACGAGATACCAGCCGAGATTCTCGAACTCCGCATGATGCAGGCGATGGGCGGAGCGGAGAAACTGCGTGAATGTCCCATACTCAGCGTAGCCCAAAGCGTCACGTTCCACGGTGTTTATGAGCTCTACCTGAACAACGGGCTCGTCATGGCTGAACCGATAGACCCAAGACAGGCAGCAAGCATAGACCGAGAGCTTTCATCCGGTTCAGCGTATCTAGCCAGAATTGCGGACATCGACGCCGAAGGCGGCTTCACGCTCGAAATAGCTTTCTTCTCGAAGGCTCCGCTTGAAATTGGCGAGCAGGACATTGGTGTTGACGAGTACGTGGTTGACGGGATGCGGAAAATCAAGGGATTTAGTAATCGAGCACTCGATGACCGGTTCTTCGAAAACTTGAATCATGAGTTCTGTTACAAGCAAGGTGCCGACTTCTACTTCTTCGTTCTTGCAGGGGCATCAATTGAAGACGAAATCGACTTGATCGACCCCACGGAATTCCTCGAAGAGGGTGAAGTCGGATCTTTCGTAGGAATCGAAGCCGATAATGGGGATTTGCCGGAAGCCCATAAGGAGCTCACCTTCAGCAAAGAGACCTCCTTCTGCGTTGTTTCGCGAAATGCCTCATTCGTAGCAACGGAGAAACACGTGTCGCGCGGTGGGTCGATTTATGTTGCCACAAAGCTACACAAGAGGAAAAGCGAGTCCGACCGCGCAATCCGCCTCGCTCACGGCAAGCTGAACTTCGTCGACTGGACGGCGGCTGGCCAAGTGCAAGTCCTTGCAAAGTACCAGCTTGCCGACATCGTCCAGGACGATTCCAGCTATCTGAAGACCTGGGACAACTTCGGGAGCATTGAGGGCGAGATTCTCCTCAGGGAGGCTAGGGAATTCGGCGTAATTTACTACAACAACGCAATAGAGAATAGAGATGGCACCACCACGGTCACCATTGCGGATGCGACAAGGATTGCCCTCGACGAGCTGGCTTCGAAAAACGTCGAGGGCCTTGAATTCGTCAAAAACGAACCCGCATATATTCGTGACCAAAGCATGACCTTCGAAGACTTTTCGCGGATGATCGCAAGAGTCACATGGGTTCGATCTGAATACTACAGCGTTGTAAGGTACGATCAAGCCGCGCACCAAATTACTCTGGATGTCGAGCATATGCAAGATTCTGGCAAGCTGGCACTTTCCCTGCAGGGCGACATCACGCAAATAAAACGCAGGAACACTGCCCGCCGGGCCATACTCGCGGGGCGGTCTGCAAACCCGCAGCTCGGTCTCCTTCTTGAGGAAAATGGCGTTATCACCTCGCTGCGCCTCCCGAAGAAGGTCGAGCCGCTCACTGCTTTCGTGAGGAAGAAGGTGTTCAAGAACGATCCGACCTATATGCAGGAAAAGGCAATCGAAGTCGCGCTCAACACTCCGGATATTGCATTGATTCAAGGACCTCCGGGGACGGGCAAAACTACCGTCATCGCAGCTATCGTCGAGCGTCTCAACCAAGAATCTACCAAGCAAGGAAGCGATGCCAAAGGACAGGTCCTGCTGACGGGATTCCAGCACGATGCGGTCGAGAACATGATCGACAGGATTTCCCTCAACTCGATTCCCGTCCCGAAGATTGGGAAAAGGTCGGGCCAATCCGAAGACGATGTGACGGCGTTCGAGCGCAGTCTAGACAGATGGAGCGAGGGAATCGTCGCTGGAATCAAGGAGAAATATCCGGAGATTAAGGAATCCGGGCAACTCCGTGAAATCGATATACTCGCTGCCCAATACGCTATGGCACCTACGCAAGCCCTTGCCTCAACGGTCGTTGCTAAAGTCGCCGAGGCGTCGAGAAACTTGAGCGATAGCGATCTGAGCGTTGAGGCCGAAAAGCTAGCTAGGAAGCTTTCCGTCAGAACCTCTATCTCGAACGGTTCTGGCGCTGAATACGCACGCGCGGCGAGACTTATCCGCTCGAGAGACGCTGCCTTCCTGGATGATGGGCCTGACAGAGCGGATGACGTCCTCGACATTCTCTATGACGTGTTAGAGCAAAGCGAGCGGGAAATGTTGCGCAAGGCAAGTTCCTGGCCCATTTCCAAGGGGATTCCTCCGTTTATGGACGATATAAGGCATCTGAAGAAGAATCTGATGATGCGGTTTTCAGCGCCGCCTATCTTCCGAGTTGAGAAGGAGAACCAGGAAGTCATCGACCTATTGATGAAGTACCGAAAGGCAGTTGAAAAAGCGTCGAAGTCCAACAAGGACAGAAGGCTCGCGGCTCTCTCGGAATTCGTATCTGAGCTTGAGGGCGATAGCCTATCCGTCATGGATGCTGTTTCCGAATACAGCTTTGCATTCGCTGCGACCTGCCAGCAGAGTGCAAGCAAAAAGATGTCCGACCTCAAGGGCCTTGCCAGAGATGATGATTCCTCGGGGCTTGTGTACGAATACGTCATCGTGGACGAGGCGGCTCGCGTGTCGCCTCGCGACCTGATGGTGCCTATGGCGCAAGGCAAGCGCATCATCCTCGTCGGCGACCACCGTCAGCTACCGCATATCATCGACGAGGAGGTCGCCGCGCAGATGGAAGAGGTTGGCACGGACGTAAACGAGGTTGAATGGCTCAAGAAATCTATGTTCGAGTACCTCTTTACCGAGCGACTCAAGAGCTTGGAACGTCAGGACGGCATTACGCGGAGGGTGACGCTGGATAAGCAGTTCAGGATGCACCCGCTGATTGGTGATTTCATCAGCAGGAACTTCTACGAGCGATTCGATCCGAACGAGAAGGTCTCTTCAGGCCTGCCCGCGTCCGTGTTCGTACATAATCTTCCTCATACCGAAAATAAGCCTGTCGCATGGCTCGAAGTGCCCTCCGACATGGGTGCGCACACCCGCAGGGGCACCAGTTGGGTTCGACAAGCAGAAATTGACGCTATCGCTGTTCAGCTGTTTGAATGGATGAGTTCCGAGGAGGGCAAAACACTGACTTTTGGGGTAATCTCCTTCTATAAGGCTCAGGCTCAAGCAATTGAGAAAGCTTTG
>CANEDU010000002.1 GCA_947426355.1 uncultured Adlercreutzia sp.
ACAGTTGACTCCTTCCAAGGGATGGAATTTGATGTCGTGTTTCTGTCGATGGTCAGGACTCTTCCGGGGAACTACAAGGGGCCGCTGGGGTCGAGGGCTGCCGCGGCGCCGCGCAAGGCAGAGCCCGCTTCTGAACTAGTGCGGTCTGTCCGGGAGGTACAGCCTGCTATAGAAGAGCAATCGAAGAAGCGCTCGCTTTTCTCGAGTATTAGAGACGCCCTGTTCTCAAGCGGCCAGAAAGAGGAGAGGCATCAGCAAGAGGCTGCAGCCGGAATCGGCTTGGAAGAGGCCATGGCCCCATATTTGGAGAAGAAAAGAGAAGCTGAAGAGACCAAGATAATCGATGCTGAGGAGCAGAGACAGGCTCAGCGCCTGTTCGGCCACCTCTGCCTGTACAACCGACTTAACGTTTCCATGAGCCGGCAGAAGAGGCTGCTTGTGGTTGCTGGCGACTCGAGGCTGCTCAGCGCCGAACTGGCGAGCAAATACATCCCTGGGCTGGTTGATTTCTACGAGACCTGTCTGAAGGAGGGGGTGATTCTGCAATGCCAACGATAAAGATGCTTGACCTCCACATATCATTCGCGGACGATGCGCATTTGACGCGTCCCAGAACCCTCGCGTGGCCAGTCCTCGCTTACAGGGTGACACTACCTGATACAGCCGAAGGTGGCGATGATGCCCTCAATCCCTTCGAGAGGCTTCTGCTGACTTTGCTTGAGATTGACGGGCCCGTCTCAGAAGGGCGACTCGCGAAAGAGACGTGCATTCCGAAAGATTTCGTGAAGGGGGTTCTTCTTCGGCTGCAGGACAACGGCTATATCGACGATCGGAACTCGATTGTAAAGAAGTCTGTTTCGAGGCAAAGCCGCACCAACTTTAAACCAGCAATGATCTTTCGTGAGAACGTTGGCGGAAAGGTTCTTCCATATGTTCTCTACGATACGAAGCCAGAAATCAAGCTGGTGGAGACTGGCCGCGATATCAAGCAGATGCACTGGTCGGAGCGGAGATTCGAGCCCGTCTCTGCGCAAGAAGTAGTCGAAGCGGTCAAGGAGCAGAAGCGTCATGAACGTGTATACGGTGACCGCTCAATTGTCCCGGAGGTAAGCTCGGTTACGGTCAGCGAGACAGGTGAACGCTATTTCCTCGAATGCCCCATCGGCATGAGATCAACTGATGGCGAGTTTCGGATTGGGAACCCGTTTGGGAAGGGCTACTCCCTATTGCTCGAGGGCGTTTTCATGGACGAGCTCGCGACTGACGAAAACCTAGAAGCCTGGATTACCGAATGGAGAAAGAATCTCGTTTTCGAAAAAGGTCCGGACAAATCTAATATTGCGCTCGAGCCGTACGAAACTGATAGGTGCAGGCATCTTTATCCGCATCTATTACCTTTCCTCAAGCCCAACTACTATGGGATACGTACTATCGAGCAACTCTATTCTTCAATCGAATGGACGCTTTTCTACTCGAACGAACGGCTTGGGTCCAGAAGCGCCTTGAATCTGCTCAGCGTTTCCAACCCCTCAGATACACCCTATCTGGTTAAGCGTGCCGCTGAGGCCGTCGGGGTGGAGACGCCAGACAATGGTTTCCTGCGAATCAACCAGCTCTCTATCGACAGCTACAGAGACGGCGTACCAGAGATGCCGACGGCTCTATCCATAGCGCTTCTCCAAGCCCAGTCTGACGAGATGCACCCGCTTCGTCTATTCGCAAAAGAGCATCCCGATCTTGCCATCCGGCTATACCAGATGAAGAAGGAGCGCGACATTAGATCTCACGGGAAAGGCCGGGGCGCCCAAAACGAGCAGAGCGGGAAGAGCGAAACTTTTATGAAGGAGCTCGTCTCGGCGCTCCTGCCGGGCATCCGCTTTTCTAATGAAGGTTCGGCAAGAGAATCCAAGTCAGACGCTTTGATTGATGCTCGCTTTGAGGCGAGGACCTCTCTTCTTGATTTGTTTGGATACACCGCATTCAACACAAAGCTGCTATCGATCACTCAGGAGCGGCTCGTGGATGCGGAGAGCTTTTGGATGAGTTACGAAGAAGGGGAAGATGCGCTGTCGTTCGTCGGAGATCTCTATGCTGCTCTGCAAAGCGAACTCTCAAACAGGACTGAAACCTCAACGATTAGGGCAAAGAACGACCGAGAGCTGGCCGCTGAGATAGAGAAAAGGGCAAAAACGCTCAAGGTAGACCCGCTGCCCAAATCACTCAGCACCGTGAGGCCGAACAATATTCGGAAGGCGCTCCAGGGGCTAGACGAGACCACGCTCGGCGGTGTCGCCATCGCATTCATGATGAGCTGTGATGACGAGGAGATGAGCAGGATCCTTGAACAAGACAGGCCTTTCTTCTCGGATATTAGCGAAGTCATTGCCGCACGCGGCCATCTCAACGAAGCCAGACGGTTCACTAAGAAGGAAGTCGACAGATACAGGAAAGTTGCGTACAGGGCAATCCGCACGCTAATGGAGAACTAGATGGAGGAACAATGAGCGAAGAACACAATGAAATCAGGGAAGAGCAGGCTTCAATGCCGGACGCCTCCATCGAAACGGGCGATGAAGCAACCAAGGAACAGTGCGACGCAAAAGCAGACTACGAAGCATTGAAAGACAAGGCGCAGGCCACGATGGACAAAGCCAAGAGCATGCTGGCCGATGCGGGGGAAAGAACCTCCGAGCTTGATAAAAGAAGCAAGGCCATCGAGGCCGAGCGCTCGAAGCTCGCCGACAAAAGAACGCAGCTAGAGACGAGGGCAAGGGAACTGAGCGAGCGCGAGCTTCGCGTAAAGCAAGCTGAACTCGATGCGCAGAAAAGTATCGCCGAGCAGAGAGCGAAGGCTGAGGAGGACTTCCTGGCTCAGCGACAGACCTGCGAGTCAGAAATCGCCGCGAAGCGAGCCGAGGCCATCGCCGCTCTGGAGAAGGAAATGAGCGAGCTTCGCGCAAAGCGACTCGGCGAGATTGTCGAGGCTGAGGAGCCAGAGCGTTGCCGCATCAGGATCGAGATTGCTCGTGAGCGAGAAACCTGGGACGAGGAGAAAACGAGAAGCGAGGCGGCCCTTGCTTCCGAGCGCGAGGAACTCACGAAAATGCGTGGAATCCTGTCCGCTCAGATGGACGAGATTAATCGTCGCAACGCGGAATTTCAGGATCGGGAACGCGACCTCGAAGACCAGGAAGAACGCATGCGGGCTCGGGCGAAGAGGAGGAGCGAGAGGCTCGACGAGGAGGCCGAACAGCTCGCCTCCGAATATAAAGCAACCGTTGATGCCGAGAAGGCGGCAATGGCTAACGAGAACAGCAGACTCCGCAGCAGCTTGCGGGCGCAGGAAGAGCTCCTTGCGGCTTTCAAGCAGCTTGAGGTCCAGCTCGGCGGACAGAGCCCCGAGGCAGTGCTCTTGAGTTTGAACAGCAAGTCTGAAGAAATCAGGACGCTGAGAGAGGAGCTCGCATCGCGTCCCACCGACGAGCTAAAGGATCGATACGAGGCAATAGCTAGGGCGATGCAATCCAAAGACGCGCGAATCGATGACCTCGAGCGCAAAGTAGCGGCCAGTGCTTCGGCGGCAACGGAAGTCGCCGATTTAAGGCGGCAAATACAGGAGGCGAAAGCCCAGAGTGAAACAAGCGATCGCCTGGCGAAAATACACGAAACCGCAGCAAAACAGGTAACCGCAGAGCTGGAGAAGCTCCAAGCCGATTTCGACCGGCTCTACGGCACCCCCGCCGGGGAAAACGAACGCAGGGAAGAGATAGAGATGCCCTATATCCTCAGGGAGAATGCCAATCTTCCCACCACGCCTCCCGACCTGAACGAGATCGAGTGGCTTGAGGGCGTCTACAACGCGTGCGAGGATTACGGCCTCCACTTCAATAAACGGCTCCTCTACGCCTTTCATACCGCGCTCAAGACCGCCGAATGGGCGCCACTCACGGTTCTCGCGGGTGTGTCTGGCACCGGCAAATCCGAACTACCCCGGCTCTACTCGCATTTCGGCGGCCTATACTTCGCACCCGTCTCGGTACAGCCGAACTGGGATAGCCAGGAATCCATGCTGGGATTCTTCAACTCCATCGACAATCGCTTTGATGCCCAGCCTGTTCTGAATTTCCTCGCTCAAACTCAAAAAGCTTGGGAGCCTGATGCAGACGGCTATCCTGGACTTGCCGATGCAGTCAGCTTGATTCTGCTCGACGAAATGAACCTTGCCCACCCAGAGCTCTATTTCTCCGAGTTCCTGAGCAAACTCGAGCTCCGTCGCGGAGTCCGAGCAGACGCCACGCCGATGCTCGACGTTAAGATCGGATCGGGCATGAAGCCGTACAAGCTGCCACTTGGCCGCAATGTTTTATGGGTGGGTACCATGAATCAGGACGAGACGACTAAGTCGCTTTCCGACAAGGTGCTTGACCGTTCCATCGTTATGCACTTCCCACGCCCTACCGAGTTGAAGCGCCGGCGAACGCTGAAGCCGCTTAACGAGGAGAACAGAGGGGCGATCCTGAGCAAGCGCACCTGGGAGAAATGGTGTCAAATGCGGTCGACGTTCGGGAATGCCGAAATTGCCCCGTACAAGGAGTTCATCGAGAACATGAACGCATCACTCGGTGTCGCCGGCAGAGCCATCGGGCATCGTGTATGGCAATCAGTCGAATACTATATGTCGAACCATCCGCTTGTCCTCGCCGCAGGCGAGGACAAGCGGGCAAAAATCGAGGCAATGCACGTCGCGTTTGAGGATCAGCTCGTGCAGAAGGTCATGCCGAAGCTCCGCGGCATCGATACGCGCGGCAAGAGCAAGACGGAATGCCTTGATAGGATTAGGGAACAAATCGCCACAGGAATAGACGGCGAGGGCTTTGACCTTATCGAAGACTTCGATTTGTCCTGCGAGCTCGGATACGGTCAGTTCATCTGGCAATCTGCGTACTATCTCAAAGAAGATGCTGGCGAGACTACGCAGGATGAATCATGAACCTAGAGGAACTGTATAGTTCATATGCAACGAGCCAAGAGGCCAAGGAGCTGCTACAACAATCCCATTGGTTCGCCTCATTCGCTGACTTCGACCCGAAAACCGGCGATACATTGCCCATGCCCCTTAGCCGCGTTCTGAAGCGTATGGCGGAAAGGAAGCCCTGTCCATTCGTGAAAGATCGTCTCTGGCTGCTGATGGAGCACAGCCGAGAGTCTGTGCGCCGGTTGATGAAAGTATTGAGCGAAGAGCCGCGGAGGGAATCGGCTTACCTCCCGATAAGGGAGGTGCGAGAGCTTGATACAGCGAGCTTCATCGCCCTCTCGCGCCGCCCCGGTCGAAACATTCGAGAGAAGCTTGCTGACAAACCGTACATGCAAGCCGTACGGCACTATCAATCCATCGATGTGCCCGAGAACCAGCTCCTGAAAGCGTTTCTGATGCAGCTTGCTGACGCGATGGAACTAAGAAAAAGTTATTTGAAAGACAAGGAGGTCGACGACTACCTCCAGTCGATATATAGGTGGCTTAATGACGGGGAGATTCAAGACATATCTCGTTGGGAGAACCTTGCGCCCAATAACGCCCTCCTCTCGCACCGGGATTATCGCAAGGTGTGGAATTCGTGGCGTTGGCTCCAATCGATAAGCGACGATCTTGACCGCGACTTGAGTCAATTGGCCCAAAGACGGTCCGTTAAGAGACGATGGGACGGCTATACCGACGCTTACAAAGGCGGGCAGACGGCTTTCGCAGACATGCCCGTGCTTGTGGACTACAACGCTTTCTCCGTTGTGCCATGGGACACGACGATGCCGACGCAAAAGCGAATGGGAATTAGGCGCAGCGAAGAGTTCCTCGTTTCGAGAGAGCCTGTGTGCGTCGATTTGACCCAGCTCCAGCCCCGGTACGCGACGCCGACCACCGCAGGACAACTCGACGAGAGCTTCTTCTGGCAGCGGTGGTGCGACGAGCAAAGCACGGTTGACATGCCTCTCTTCAATTCGGATGCTGTCTATGCGCATCCGGATGCCGTAACTGTTACCGGAAGTGACCTGTTCTTCTTCAGGGGCAATCAGCCTGAAATCCTGAGTCAGGCCGCCCGTTCGTTCACGCTGCATCTAAAGCGACACTTCAAGAATGAGCATCTCATCTGGCTCATGCCCGATAGTGTGAGTGAATTCGAGGTTGAGCTCGTGAGGCGAAATCTAAACGCCGCATTTCTGAGCTCCGAGCCTCTGCCTTGCTCCGTCGCTGCGGTTTTCAAACACATCGGCTATGATCGAATCGCGTACGATGGGTTCCGCGTTGCCGTTGTTGAGAGAATCAATGGTAAGGCATATCTGACTGAGATGGTGGCCAGATACGACAAGGAGCTTTCGGTGGCTCTCCCGGAAACGCGCGGGTTCATTTGGGAGAAAGGGGCGTCTGAGCTCATCAGCTCGGACGTCGAGATTGAAAACGTACATGGCCGCATTCCCATGCTGCTTCAAGATGGCGCTTGGACGAATAACAACAATCCCTACGGTGTTGCTCATGCCGAGAGTGAAGACGTCGTCATGGGGTACGAGGGGTACGACTGCGCGATTTGGCTTAACGGCAGACCAGTCGAGGGAGGCATCAAGCTGTACCAGATGCAGCGGGGGGTGCCTGAAATCCCATTGTGGCGCAATCATATACCAGAGCTCATGACCAAGGTCATGATGGACGGGTACTATCAGCCGTTCTTCTTCGTTGGCAAGGACGTTACAGTCCAGCCGGTTCGCGACAAGGCCATCGCCATTCCCGTCCCCCAGGAATTCACGCTTCCGAAAGGAAGGAAAACTTACAGGCTTCCGTTGCTTCAAGGGTCGAATGAGGAAGCCATGGAGTATGAAGCCAAGCTCGTTTCGAAGGACTTCCCTTATGACGAGGACGTGAAATGCCGGTTGAAAATGACTTATACATATGGCGCAGATGACCCGTACCATCTGGTTTTCATTCCGCTAAACCCAGAGTATCGCCAGATTAACGTCATCTGGCAGCTAAAAGAGGAAGTCGAGATTGACGACGCTCCTGGACCAGTATACCCCGAGCCGCTCACTTGGGATCAGCTCCAAAAGAATTACAGTCCGAAAAAGAAGAAGAACACCGATCTGCTTGAGTGGTGCATCTCTAGTGCAGATAGGACTCTGAAGTACCTTCGAGGATACGAGAGCAAGCCTCTCTCGCTCAAGGTTACCACCGATTGGAAAACGAATGCCAAAGGAAGGCAGTTCGCTTTTGGTGAGACGTCATCCGGTGATAGCGTATATATCTCCGAATTTGCATTCGATAAGGGATTCTATAAGTCGAAAGTCCATCCGGGTGCGACCCTATCTGCCCTCCTCGATACATCTCAGCTAGGTAATTACTCTGCTTTGAGAGCCGCCTCTAGTGCTTCCGACCTGGCCGTCGGTATGTGCATCTCCATAAGAAAGTCCATGTATGTACCGTATATTACCGTATGGGCAGGGGGTCATACCACAAGCGACCCTGGATGCCCCTTAGAATTCCGAACGAGAATCAAGGCTACAATTGCCTCGATAGAACAAAGCCTAACGATTCAGCACCTGCCCGACAACGTTAAATCCGAGCTCTATATGCTCCTATCTTTCGTTGCCGAAGATCTCAACGCGTCTCAATCGCAGAAGCTCGTTTCCGGGTTCCGAAATGGGCTTCTACGTGAAAAAGGTGTTGGCTTTGCGATAGGGTCGCTCTCGCAAGATTGGCAGATTAGTCTGCTTAACGAATGCCTCTCGAAGCCCGCGAAACAGATGCTCACCATCCTTGCTCACGCAGCATGGCGTAACAAGTATTTTATTCTCAGGCTTTCTCCGGATATCGTTTCTCGCATTGCCAACCAGCTTATTTCTGAGCAAACGATGCTGCTCAAGCAGACGAAGTGGAACGAGAACAACGTTGAGTATTTGACCAGATGCCTCGAACTGCTCCTTGGGCTCTTGAGGAGTCGAGACTCTGAAGACGCGCTCTGCAAGCAGTTATTGCAGCCGAGTGAGAAAATCACGAAAGACTTTGCAGGGGTAATTGAAGAGGTTATTGTTCGTTTCGCAAAGAACCCTATTGAACTGAAATCAAGGGTTTCTCTTGATTTGGAGGGGAAAGCACAGGACGACAAAACCCCCGATCTGTTATATGCACTGCGAATGTATTTAACGGGCAACGATGCCGCAAACGCAATCCGCGTTACTGGCATTATCGAAGATAGCGAATAGAGGGGGCGCGGTGAGCGCCCCCTCGCTTGCTATTTGAAGATTAGGGACATTGCACCTCGGTTCGATACCTGGATTTTCGGGGTATTTTTGCATAAACCTCTGTGGAAGGGAGGATTGCGTGCCGAACGTTGGTGCAGCGGACGTTTCGCAGGCCGATTGGTCGCGGCACGAGGGTAGTGTCGCAAACGTTGGTGTAAGCACCTGGAATCTTGTTCGCATTCTAGCTCATCTTTTAGGCGGTCCTCCTTCCGATTGGGCTGTCGGCGATTACCACTTCTATAACTCTTCTGATATGCTTCTCGGCTGTGCCGTCATGGGAAGGTGCGGGAGCGATGGGTCCTGCAGCAGAGCCTGTCGTGCGCATCATCGGCGTCGTGATGGCCGACGGGCGCGTCGCCAGGAAGGCAACGTGAGCCCATAGTGTAAAACTACGGTATTCTAGGGATGGTTCGGTCTCCTCGGACGGCTTGCGGCCGCCCTCGCAGATCGAATCGCTATACCAACAATCGGCGCACTGCCCTCAGGTTTTAAAGCCAGTCTGCAAATAGCTTTCTATTCGAAATCGGATATTGAAATAGATCGTTTGTACGCTTGCAAAGCACTCTTCACCGTGGAGACTGCTCTGGGTGTTTGTGGAAGTGGCTCCGGGGCGGTTGTTCCCGAGGGTATTATGCAAGCACTGCGAGGGGCGAAGAGCCCAATTTCGAGGAATCAGGGGAATTGGGGGAGCGCTATAGAGCAAGTCCCAAGAGAGCCGATTGAGTGAGCTAGCAAATTTGAGGCCGACCTGGCACTTCGGTTTGACGGGCAAAGATGGCGAGACGTCCCGATATTGGAAACGTGGGCTCATAATCCAAAGGGCGGGGTTCAAATCCCCCCCCCCGCGATTGCGAAATATCAGCCGCCGAGTTCGCTCGGCGGCTTTTTTGTTAGAGCGTAGGCATTGCGATGGGCTTGAGGGAGACATTCTGGCCGGGGCTCAGTTGGGCGCAGCAGCACATACCCCTCACTGCAAGGAGCCCTCATGAGCGACATCGAAATCTACGAATCTCCCGACGGCGATGTCCGCCTGAACGTGCAGCTCGAAGACGAGACGGTTTGGCTGTCTCTTGACCAAATGGCGCATTTGTTCGGTCGTGACAAGTCGACTGTCTCCCGTCACCTTAAGAATATCTTTGATGAGAAAGAGCTTGAGCGTGAGACAGTTGTTGCAAAATATGCAACAACTGCGCAAGATGGGAAAGTGTATCAGGTTGATCATTACAGCCTCGATGTCATCATCTCAGTGGGCTATCGTGTAAAGTCCCAGCAAGGCGTTCGCTTTCGCCAATGGGCTACGCAAGTTCTGAAAGAGTATGCCGTCAAAGGCTTCGCTCTCGATGATCGTCGTCTCAAGGATGGCCGCAGCCGTTATTTCCGCGAGCTGCTCCAGCGCGTGCGCGATATCCCCTTCAGTGAGCGCAACCTCTATCAGCAAGTCACGGACGTCTATGCGACAGCTATTGACTATGATCCGAAATCCTTTATGACGCGTAAATTCTTCGCCACCGTGCAGAACAAGCTTCATTACGCTGTCCATGAGCACATGGCGGCTGAGGTTATTTACGACCGGGTCGACCGTGAAAAGCCGCTTGTGGGCATGACGACATTCGATGGCGATTACATCGCTAAAGACGACGTGCGCATTGCGAAAACTATCTCACTGAAAAGGAACTGCAAGCGCTCAATCTCCTGGTCGCTCGTTTTCTCGATTTTGCCGAATTGCAAGCTCTGGAAGAGCGAGCAATGACTATGGCCGAGTGGATTGAAGAGCTTGATTGGGAAATCGTTAGCTCTCGCCGCGCGTTGCTCGAGGGACAGGGGACCATCTCCCACAAACAGGCTATCGAAAAAGCCGAGAAAGAGTTCGAAGCCTACCGCGCTCGCGAGATGCGCCAGCTCGAAAGCGACTTCGACCGAGCGATTCGACAGCTGGAGGGGTAGCAATCGCGTATTAGGAGGATTCGCGATAGGCGCGGATGGCGGCGAGGGTTGCGTCGGCGAAGTGTTGGATGATGCCGACTTGCACCCAGCGGCCGTCTTCGCGATAGCGCAAGGACAGGTCCTTGTGGCGGCCGATGCGCAAATGTCCGATGGAAAGCGTCACGTTGCCGGGGATTTCGCGGGTGTCGATGTTGGTGCGAACGCGCGAGCCGCCGAGGGCCCAAGCGGCCAGCCCGGCGTTGGTGAGGCTGCCGGTTTCCTGGTAGACCGCCAAAGCCGCAATGGCACCGAAGCCATCGTCCTCTTCCTCTGTTTGGTAAACGCGCTTCTCCGTACGTCCGGGCAGGCCGGCGCACACGATATGCGACTGCTTCGTGAAGTGATAGCGCTCGCCGCCGACGATGAGGCCCCAGGTGAAAACCTCCCAGGTGCCCGTGCCGTCTTTGGCTTCAAAACTGGCGAGTGCTTGGTCGGACATGAGGGGCTCCTCTCTTGGGGCAGCAATGCTTTCGCTGGCTCCCTATTCTGACAGTTGGTCTCCCAAATCGACCAGTTTCTGGCGGCTGTGCACGTCCACGCCGACACGGTGGGGCACGGCCCGTACATCATCAGCAACTGCGTTGTCGCTCTCCCTCACGGGCGCCTCCGGCCTCATCTATCCGTCCAGCATGCCACCGAGCGGCTTTACTTTGTGCGATAAACACGGCTAGGACCGTTGCCGTAGGCAACGAGTTTGCCAGCTTCAACAAGGTCGCCGATGGCGCGTTGGGCCGTTCTGCGCGAGTGTCCTGCCTTCACGAGATCGGAGCTTCGCAGGCCCTTTTCGGTTTCGGCGAGTGACAGCGCAGCGGCTTCAATATCTTCGGGAAGCGTTACATACGCATACTCGATGGTGCTTGTGGGTGTCGTTGGAACAAAGGCGCGGAAAACCGGCCCTTCTTCCAGCTCCGGGTTAAGGCCAGTGTAGCGACGAGAGTTCTTGAAGAGCTCGCGCGTCCCGCTTCCCAGCTCTTCAGCCAATCCGATATGCGAGAAGAACGAGGCGATGATGGGGTTTTTCGGGAGCGGGTTGAAGGTATCGGGTTCCAGGGGCCCGTCAAATGAGGCGCGACTGGCGTTTTCGGTGTGGATGCCCCGTTCATCGATAATGATTTTTGCGGGAAAAGGACTCGTGAACTCGCGATGTATGAGGCAGTTTACGAGCAGTTCGCGAACGATAGCGTCGCGTGGGCTGACGACGGTGTCTCCCTCCATCGAGAACCGGTCTGGCAAGTATTTTCGGCAGAAATCTGCGAGCAGGGGGTAAGCTTCCATGAGGTTCGTCGTCACTACGAGACGGTCGTCGTAGCGGTCGGTGTCCTGTATGCGCACGAGTGCGTCGGTCTTGTATGCGGGGCACAGCGAACGAATGACCTCGTCCTTTCCGAGAACGACCACCGCTGCCAGGTTGAAGCCAATTTTTCCGGTTGTGAAGTCCTTGCCGAAGAAATTGGCGGATTCGACGAGCTGCTGATTGGTGAGGGCACCCCAGGGATGGTCCTTGCGTTTGGCAATTGCCATGGCTCTGGCTTGCTCGATGAGGTCTTCCCGCAGATCGTCGAGTGAAACGTGTTCGAAGACGCGCTGCTCGGTGAAAATGCCCTGCTTGCGAATGCAGAGCTCAGCGAGAGGGGCGCTTCCCCGCACCACCATGTCCGCATCTCCGCGGCGCTCGTACACCTTGCCTTTGTAGCTGTGCATTTGGGGGCTGTTGGGAACGGCAATTTTTATAACCTGGCCGTTTTGGAAATCGATATGCTCGAATTCGACAGAAACGGGGATATCGAAAGCGTTTGGGTTGTTAATCACGTTAAGGATATTGCGCGTAATGGGCAGTACTTGGTTTGCCGCGATGCCGCAGATGTTTCCATTATCTTCAATTCCCAGGAACACGTTTCCACCGAAGCTGTTGGCGAAGGCGCAAATCGTTTCGAATACATCGGATTCCGGCTGATTCCCGCAGCGCTTGAATTCGGTATATTCGTCTTCGCCATGGTTGATGATGTCCTTGAGGCGATGCTTGTCCATGGGGCCTCCTGGGTCGCTTAGCTCTTGGCGCGATTATGGCGCGATTATGGCGCGATTATGGCGCGATTGGCGCGATTGGCGCGATTATGGCGCGATTGGCGCGATTTTGGTGCAGTTGAGAAGATGCCAACTTTTGAAGCAAGCGGTCTGCAAGCGTTAGGCGAAACGGTATGCCAACGGGTTCACGCGGCGGGCGTGAGGGCGAGGCGTCTCCCGTATCATGGGGGCAACGACCCCATCCCCTCGTGTCAGGAGGACCCCATGCTCGAAGGCGACAAGATCAAGGTGGCGCAAGGGGAGAACCCCTGTTATCTGCTGCTGAACCAGGCGAATCGCCACGGGCTTATCGCGGGCGCTTCGGGTACGGGCAAGACGGTCACCATGAAAGTGCTGGCCGAAGGGTTCGCCCAGGCCGGCATTCCCGTGTTCATGGCCGACGTGAAGGGCGATGTTACCGGCATGGCCGAACCCGGCGAGGATACCGAGAAGATTCGCGAGCGTGCCGCTTCCCTGGGCGCTGCGGGCTGGACGCCACGCGGCTGCGACGTGCGCCTGTGGGATATGCTCGGCGACGCCGGCATTCCCGTGCGCATCACTATTTCGGACATGGGCCCCGACCTGCTGGCCCGTCTGCTCGGCCTCACCGACGTGCAGCGCGGCGTGCTGGCCATCGCCTTCCGTCTGGCCGACGATAACAACATGCTGCTCATCGACCTGAAGGACCTGCGCGCCATGCTGGGCTACCTGGCCGAGCATTCCAGCGAGGTGGAAACCCTCTACGGCCGCGTATCGTCGCAGTCGATCGGCGCCATCCAGCGTGCCTTGCTCACCGTGGAAGAGCAGGGCGGCGACATCTTCTTCGGCGAACCGGCCCTTGATATCACCGATTGGCTCGTGACCGACGAGGCCGGTCAGGGCACCGTGAACATCCTGAACGCGACGAAGCTCATGGCGTCTCCCCAGGTGTATGCCATGTTCCTGTTGTGGATGCTCAGCGAAGTCTACGAGATGCTGCCCGAGGCGGGCGATCTTCCCAAGCCCAAGCTCGTGTTCTTCTTCGACGAGGCCCACCTGCTCTTCGACGACATGCCCAAGGAGCTCACGGACAAGATTGTGCAGACGGTAAAGCTCATCCGCTCCAAGGGCGTCGGCGTTTACTTCATCAGCCAGTCGCCCTCCGACATTCCCGACGAGGTGCTCGCTCAGCTTTCCAACCGTATCCAGCACGGCCTGCGCGCCTACACACCCGCCGAGCAGAAAGCGGTGAAGGCAGCTGCGGCGGCCTTCCGCGAGAATCCGGCCTTCGATTCCGCCGAAGCGCTTTTGGAGGTGGGAACCGGCGAGGCTCTCGTGTCGCTGCTGAACGAGGAAGGCCAGCCGTCGGTGGTGGAGCGCGCCAAGGTGCTGCCACCGGAGTGCAACATGGGGGCGGCCAGCGCCGAGACGCTGACGAAAGTGGCCGAGGCTCAGGCCCAGCTGGTGGAGAAGTACGGCGAGGCCATCGATCGCGAGAGCGCCTACGAGAAGATCGCCGCCGAGAAGAGCGCCGCCGCCGAGGCCGATGAGCTGGCCGCTCAGAAGGCCCAACTGGAAAAGGAGCGCGCCGAGTTCGAAAAGCAGAAGGCTGCCGAGGCCGACCGGGCCGCCAAGGCCGCGGCGAAGGAAGAGGCCCGCGCCGCCAAGGCCGCCGAAAAGGAAGCCGAGCGTGCGGCCCGCGCTGCCGAGAAGGAGGCCGAGCGGGCGGCCCGCGCCGCAGAGAAGCAGCGTGACCAGGCCATGAAGACGGTCAGCTCCGTCATCGGGCAAATAGGCCGCGAGACCAGCCGCCAGCTTTTGCGTGGACTGTTTGGGAACTTGCGGAAGTAGGTTAAACCCTGGCTTACAATGACGCTCATGAATTCGAACGAGCTAGACATCAATCCGCCGCTGCGCTCCTCTCGCCTTACCCGTCGCAGTTTTGTGACGGGGGCTGCGTGCGCTATGGCGGGGCTTCTCGTCGGTTGCGGGTCTTCGCCCGAGCCGTCGAAGGCGGCCGAAATCGCGCCCTATGTGAGCCCCTACGATTGGGCGGGCCTCACCCGCGACGGCGACAAGCTGGAGTACTTCGAAGACGGCGAGCTTCGTTCGCGCTGGGGCATCGACGTGTCGGAGCACCAGGGTAGCGACATCGACTGGTCTGCCGTGGCCGATGCCGGCGTACAGTTCGCCTTCGCTCGCATCGGCAATCGCGGCGCTACCGAGGGTGCGCTTTCCGCCGACGAGTTCTTCTATCAAAACGCCATCCGCGCCTGCGAAGCGGGCATCGCGGTGAGCGCCTACTTCTTCTCCCAGGCCATTAACGAGGATGAGGCGCGCGAGGAAGCGGAATTCGCCTTGGCCAACCTGCGCGAAACTGAAGCCGCCGGCGCCACCTTCGTCTATGTTGCCTACGATCACGAGCCTGTGGAAATTGACGGCGCCCGAGCTAACGGCCTTTCCGGCGACCAGCTGACCGCCAACGCCCGCGTCTTCTGCGAGGCTGTCGCTGCGGCGGGCTATAAGCCCTTGCTGTACGGCAACCAGCGCGACTTGCTGCGCCTCTCGCCCGAGCTGCGCGAAACCTATCCCGTGTGGCTCGCCGAATACGGTGTGGAAAGCCCGACGGCACCGTTCGATTTCGCCATCTGGCAGTACACCAACGCCGGCTCGGTTCCCGGTATCCCCACCGACGTCGACCTCAACCTGTGGCTGGAGCCGCAATAAGGGAATCTTCTTTATAATGGCATCTATGCGAATCGGTTTGCGTGCGCCTCAAATCGTCATTTTCTGCCAAGCTTCTGACCAGGTATTATGCTGAATAACAGCAGGTCAGAGGCTCGTTTTTCGATGGCAGAAAAAGTCGATTTGAGGCGCACGCCCCTGGAAAGAGAGCCCTATGATCATCAACAACGCCATTTTGCACGTGTTCGATTTCGTGTCTTGCGTGAACGTGTTCGCCCAAGTGCCGATGGATTTCGCGAACAAGACGGTCAAGCGCTACGTCACGTCTCAGGCCAAGCGCGCGCTGAGCAATCTGGATAGCAAGCGCGGCACCTTCGCGGCCAACAGCCTGTTTGCCGAGGAGCTGCGCGCCTACTTCCGCGGCGAGCGCGATTTCGTGGGGCTGTCGCAGCAAATTGGCGAGTTTGTCGTGGGCGAACTGTCGCGCATGGAGAAGACCCCTTCCACCGATCTGCTCGTTATTGATTTCGAAGGTGATACCGACCAAACCGTGCGCGAGATGACCGACGAGGAGGCCGAGGCCGCCTACAAGGCCCGCGGTCCGCGCTATTTCGCCATCATCTTGCTGGAGAGCCGCCAGGCCTACATGCACGAGGTGGGCAGCAACGACTTCGGCGATACGGCTACCACCATCGCGCGGCATCATGCCATTCTGCCGAATCCGTCGCAGAAGGTGGCGTCCTTCGCGCTCATTTCTGCCGATGACATGGCCGTGTGGTTCGTGGACAAAGAGCGCGAAATCGCCGGCGAGAAGCGTTGGATCATTCCCGATGGCCTGCTGCAGTGCTCCATGGAGGCCTCGTCGCGCGAAGTGCTTGAGGCGGTGACCACGGTGGTGGAAGAGGTGGCCGAGGAATTCGGTGCCAACACCGCTGTGGCCCTGTCGCGCGCCAAGGCCTACGTGGCCGAAAACGCCGACGAATCCGATGAGGTGGACGCCCACGAGCTGGGTCGCGAGGTGTTCGCCGACCAGCCGCGCGTGGCCGAGCGCTTCGAACGCGCCGTGGACGAGGGGGCTATCCCTGAGCGCGTCGTGGTGGAGAAGGCCGTGGCCAAGCGCGTGACCCGCAACCACAAAATCCGCACCGATACGGGCATCGAGGTCACCTTTCCCGCCGAATATGGCGAAAACTCCGATTTCATCGAGTTCTTCAGCACCCCCGACGGGCGCATCGAAATTGCGCTCAAGAACATCGGCTCCATAGAGAATCGCTAGCGCGAAACGGCGCCGTGCCATCGGAAAAAGCGAAGGCCGCATCGGGTGCAAGAGGGCTAGAATGGGGAGCGATTTTTGAGCCTGCAGGTGCCGACCATGCGGCCGGCTGATTTCGAAGGGACGCTCATGACAAACCTCTACGAACGCGAAGGCGCCTACATTCCCCGTGTCGCTGCCATCCACGACTTGTGCGGCTACGGCAAGTGCTCGCTGGGCGTGGCCATCCCGGTGCTTTCCGCCGCCGGCTGTGACGTGTGCCCGGTGCCCACGGGCCTGTTCTCCAGCCACACGGCCTTCCCCGGCTGGTACATGCACGATACCACCGATATCCTGGGCGATTACCTGGCGGCCTGGGCCGGTATCGGCGTGGAGCTGGACGCGGTGTACTCCGGATTTCTCGGCGCGCCCGAGCAGGTGGCCATCATCAAGCACGTGTGGGAGACCTACCCGAACGCCCTGCGTGTAGTGGATCCGGTGATGGCCGACCACGGGAAGGTATATCCCACCTACACGCCCGAGCTGGTGGCGGCCATGTGCGAGCTGGCCAACGGCGCCGACATCCTCACACCGAATCTCACCGAGGCGGCTATCATCCTGGGCCGCGAGTGGGAAGGCGCCGATGTCGATGAGGAAACCGTGCGCGCCATGATGCTGGAGCTGCGCGAGCGCGGCGCGAAGAACGTGGTGCTGAAGGGCATCGAGCACGGTGACGGCCTCATCCACAACTACGTGTGGGGCGACGCCATCGATTTCACCGAGACCACCAACGCCAAGCTGCCCTACATGCTGCACGGCACCGGCGACGTGTTCGCAAGCACGCTTCTGGCCGCGGTGATGGCCGGCTCGAACCTGGCCGATGCCACGCGTTTTGCCGCCGACTTCACGGCCGATGCCATGGTGGTGTCCGCCAAGCAGCCCGACTTCGAGGCTCGCGGCGTCTCCTTCGAGCCCTTGCTGGGGAAGGTGGCCGCGCTTCTGGGGTAGAAGCTGAAGGTGGGGAATGCTGTTCATCCTGACAGGCGCGGTGCAAACGGGGAAGACGCGTTGGCTTGAGGAGCTGGTCGCTACGCTGGCTGCGCGCGGCGTGCCTGCATCTGGCGTGTTGGCGCCGGGGCAGTGGGTGCCCTCGGAGGGCGAGCGCGCTGACGCCAACGGCTTCGAGAAGCTCGGCATCGATAACGAGCTGCTTCCCGGCGGCGAGCGCGTCTCTTTCGCGCGGCGAGGCGATTTGGCCCGCGCTGAGGGCACCTTCGACGAAACGAGCCAGGCGGCCCAAGCCGAGTTGGCCTGGCATATTGACGATGCGGCCATCGCCCGCGTGAACGAGCATTTCGAGGGACTGGCCCAAATGAGTCGAAGCTGCTGTGAGGTTGAGTCCGCCCTGAGGTTATCTGAGAGCAGCGTTGCCAGTGGGAATTCGCAGAAACATTGCGTGCGGCCCGGTTTGCTTATCGTTGATGAGTTGGGCCGTTTGGAAATCTGGCGCGGCCAGGGCCTCACTTCGGCTCTGGCCCTGCTTGCCGAAGGCCCGACAGACGCCTTCCCCCACGCTCTCGTTGTCGTGCGCGATTACCTCTTGGAAGACGCCGAAGCTCTTCTCGCTTCTGCCTGGTCCGATTGCGCGCGTATCGCCCCCAACGACAAGTCTGCCGAAATGGTTCTCGCCGCTTTCGACGCGCCTTTCAAAAGTGAAAGGGAGCGGTAAGGGAATTCTATGGTGGAGTGCCGAGGGGGCGTCTATACTGGTAGCAACCTATTGAGAACCAGGAGGTGCTTCCTATGACGGATGCGCAGAATAATCCTTTTAGCAACATGCCCGAGCCGCCCGCGGCGCCCGATCCGGCCCAGGCTCAGCAGGCGGCTTCGGCCGAGGCCTATCGGTCCTACGAGTCGGCGGGCCAGACCCAGCAGCCCTATGGGTCGCCGCAGCAGGCTTACCAGTCTCAGAATGTTTACGAACCGGGCCAGGCTTATCAGCCGCAAGGAGCCTACAATCCCAACCAGCAGCCGTATGGCCAGGGTTATCAGCAGCCGACGTATCAGCAGGTCTACCAGCAGCCTGTGGCGGCCGCTCAGCCGGCGGCGCTCTATCCCATGACGGATACCGACCGCAACCTGCGGCTTATCGCGTTCATCTTCTGCATTCTGTCGCTGGTGGGCTCGTGCTGGCTCATCATTCCGCTGGCGTGGATGATTCCCATGTCCGTTATCAGCTGGGGTATCTACAAGGGCACCAAGGCCAACACCGTCGCCTTCGACGTGTGTATGCTCATTTTCGTGAGTCTTGTGTCCGGCATCTTGCTGCTGTGCTCAAACAAGGACCGCTAAGACACAGCGGGCGGAATTTTTCGGGGCGGACGAGTTCCGCCCCTTGTTTTGGTCGGCAAAGGGAGGCGCTATGAGTGCGGAGCTTGAAGCATATTATGCGGCGTTGCCGCGCGAGGGTGGCCTGGTGGCGCAGTGCCGCATGGCTTTGGAAGGCGTCGATCTGGCAGGCAAGCGCGTGCTGGATGTGGGCTGCCGCCGCGGCAAGGGTGTTTTCAAGTTGAGTGAACAGGTGGGTGCCGACGGCTATGTGGTCGGCGTCGATTGGCGGCCGGATTTCGTGGATACGGCTCGTGCGGCGGTGCCGGCCGCCCTTCGGCGCAGTGGTTTGGCGGCTAGCAATATGGAGTTCCGCGAAGCCTTCCCGGAAGATTTGGCTGCAGCCGGCCTGGCTGATGCGTCGTTCGATGTGGTGTACCTTAACAACGTCTGCGTGCTGTTCGCCGACCCGGCTCAGGCGTTGCGCGAGTGCGCCCGTGCTCTCAAGGCGGACGGGCTGTTCATTCTGGAATGCCCCCTTGCGTCAGAGCCGCCTTCCAAAGAGGCGCTCAATGATGCGCGCGCAAAGGGCGACAGCCTAGCCGTCGCCCGCACGCGAGACGAAGTAGAACGCTGGCTTGCCGGAGCTGGGCTCGACAAGCCAAGCATCGTCGCAACCGAAGAATTGGCCAACAGCGGCCATTTGGCCGTGCTGCAGTGCAGGAAGAAACAACGCGCCTAAAGGATGGTCTTGCATAAGCCGGAGTCTAGCTCGCCTTCGCCTCTTTCGGACGCTTGATGAAGAACGAGACGAGAAGCGCGGCCAAGGCGACGCCGAAGAAAACCCAAAACGCGCTCAGGTAGCTGCCCGAGCCCATTTGCGAGAGGGCCAGGATTTGCGGGCCGATGATGGCCGCGGGAATCATCTGGCACGTGGCGATGGCGTAGTTGATGCCGTAGTATTTCGTTCCGAAAAACGTGCTGGCCATGGCCGACATCGAGCACATGTTGCCCCCGTACATGAAGCCGAGCAGCATGAAGCCCGCGACGAGCAGCTCGAAGGCGCCGTTGGTCATGGCGAAGGCACAGCACAGCATGCCGGCGGCAAAGGCCACGGCAATCCAGGTGAGGCAGGCGTGGTAGCCGAAGCGGTCCCACACGAATCCGTTGACGAGGCGCCCCAGTCCGTTCATGGCCGACACCGACCCCATGGCGGCGGTGGCCATCATGAGCGCCTCTGCCTCGGGTAGGCCGGCGGCCCCCAGAAGTTCCATGGCCGCTGGCACCGCCTGGCTGATGAGCGCCAAGCCTCCGCAGGTCACGAGCATGAGGTAAAGCATGAACGTCCAGAACGAACTCGTACGCACCATTTGCGCGCCGTTCATGTCCGCGGCGGCCACGGTGGCAGACTTGCGCGCCTTCTCAAGCAGCGGCTTCACGTATTCCGGCGTCGGCAGCTTCAAAATGAAGGCGCCGGCCACCGCGAGCGCGGCGAACAGAGCGCCGAGCACGCCGAAGGTCATGCGCCAGCCGAGCGCGCCGAGCATGGCGGTGACGACGGGGGAGAGCAGCATGGTGCCGCCGCCGAAGCCCATGAGCATGGCGCCCGAAGCGAGGCCCTGCTTGTCGGGGAACCACTTCAGGGTCGTTGACATGACCACGTCGGTGCCAAGCCCCACGCCGGCTCCAACGAGAACGCCGTAGGTAGCGTAAATGAACGGCAGCGATTCGGTGAATGCCGAGGCGACAAGCCCAAGCCCCAAGCATGCAGCGGTAATGAGCATGACGATACGTGGGGAGGTGCGCTCTTCCAGGGCACCCGCCACCAGCAAGCCGGCGCAAAAGGTGATGATGGAGAGGGTGAACACCACCGAGGTGGCCGAGCGGTCCCAACCGAATTCCTCTTCCAAGGGGTCGACGAACAGCGACCAGGCGTAAATGAGCCCGAAGAACATGAGCAGCACAAAGGCCACGAAGAAATACAGCAGGCGATGCGGTTTGGCTTGGGACATGGCTCCCCCTTCGGTGCGCGCGGCGCTTCATATTGCCAGCCGAGTTCAGTGTAGCGAGCGCACAAAAAAGGGCAAGCGGAAAGGGAAAGGGCGACCCGAAGGGCCGCCCTGCAAGTTCGAGTGGGCTATAGGTTTTGCGGACCCACCGTGCGAGGTGCTAGTCTTCGTAGAGCGAGAAGTTGCTCTTGTCCACGCCGCACACGGGGCAGACCCAATCCTCGGGGATGTCTTCGAAGGCGGTGCCGGGCTCGATGCCGCCGTCCGGGTCGCCCACAGCGGGGTCGTAGATATAGCCGCAAACGTCGCAAATGTACTTGTCCATGATGCCCTCCCGGGTGTCGTGCCGAGGCTGCTGCACAATGCGTGGCTCCGGCGGTTTCAATGCATGGCCCATGATGCCACGGACGCGCGGTAAGCTGCGCCGCCTTCGGCATTCGAAAGCAGACTGTGAAGTTGGGCCACGGCAAAGACGTCTTGAGTGATACCTGGTGAATAGCGGAAAACCGTCGTGCAACGCGGCGTCAACATAGCGGGGAGGAGAGCGATTGGTGACCTTAAAGCGTTCATTATGAAAAGTGGCCTTGGGGCAGGGTTCGCCCGGTCGACCAAGGCTCCTATTCGCGCCGAACGAGGTGATCGCCATGAGAGGAAACGCAACGACAGCAAAAACAGCGCCGACGGCATCGACGGCAGGTTCGACGCCGGTGCCGTTAGCGACGCCGAAAAACGCCGGTGCGACGGGAACGCCCGCGAAGGTGAGCGCCGGGGCCGCGCCCGCTGCGCCGAGCCAGACAGGCGGCGACACGTTCAAGCGCACCTTCACGGTGAAGGACATGGTGGTCTGGGGCCTCATCTGCATGGTGCCCATCTCGCCGATGGCAATCTATGGCGGCGTGTTCGCCGACTCGAACGGCATGCCAACACTGGCGTTCCTCGTCGGGTTCGTGGCGGTGCTGTTCTCCGTGTTCTCTTTCGCCATTATGATTCGGCATTTTCCCTCGTCGGGCTCTATTTTCACCTACGTAAGCCACGTGATGGGCAAGTTCATGGGCTTCATTGCCGGTTGGCTTATGCTGCTGCAGTATTTGGTGGCGCCGGCGCTCGTGTACCTCATTGCCGCCATCGCCATTCACTCCATTGTGCCCGAGCTGCCCGTGCTCGCGCTGTGCTTCGCCTTCCTTATCGTGGTGAGCGTCGTGTCGCTCATTGGCATGAAGACGGCCGTGGCGGTTAATCGCGTTGCCCTGGTGGCGCAGCTGATTATTCTGGCGCTGTTCGTTGGCTTCGGCGTGGCCTACGTGATTGGACACCCGGAGACGAGCAGCTTCTCGGCGACGAACTTCTACAACCCTAAGGCGTTCGACCTAAGCAGCACCATGTCGTCGGTGTCGCTGGCAGCCATGTCCTTCGTGGGGTTCGGCGCCATTGCCACGTTGACGCAGGAGGCGAAGGACCCCACGAGGGGCCCTGGTCGCGCCATGATGATCATGGTGTTTGTGCTGGCAGCGCTGTATGCGCTGCAGTGCTTCATCGCCACCTGCGTCGACCCGACGGGCGCCGCTTTCGCTGACAACACCGATAACGCCTTCTACGTGATCGCCCGCCTGGTAGCCGGTCCGTGGCTGTCCATCCTGTGCGCGGTGGGCGTGGCGTTGGCGCAAGGCCTGTTCACGGCCATCGCCCAGCAGGCGTCCATTGCCTTCGTCATGTTCACTATGGCCCGTGGCGGCACGCTTCCAAAGTTCATGGGCAAGATGAGCAAGCGCACGAATTCTCCGATTAACGCCATCCTGTTTATCAGCGTGCTGTCGGCGGTGTTGATTTTGGTCTTCCATTTCGCGGGCATCAACATGAACACCATTGCGAAGATCAATACCTTCGGTGCGCTGGCTACCTACGTACTGCTGAACGTGAGCGTCATCGTACTGTGCTGGTTCCAGCTGAAGCAGCGCAAAGGCGTTCGGGCGGTGGTTCGCCACCTGATTTTCCCGGCGCTCGGTGCGGTCATCTGCTTCGCCATCATGCTGTCGGTGAAGGATGTGGCCCTCGCGGTTGGCTGCGCGTGGATTCTCGTAGGCGTTGTCTACTACTGCGTGCTGAAGTACGCATTGCGCCGCGACATTCAGTTAGGGTAACGCCTGCGGGAGGTGCGTCTGGCTGGTCGGGCGCTCGAGCTGCAGCAGCCCCGTATCTTCGAAATGATGAAACGCGTAGGCGCAGGCCCGCGCGAGGAGATGCCTTTCAAGAAGGCGTTGTCGGCGGGGTTGCTAGCTGATTGCCTCTAGGGCGGTTTTGAGAGCTGCGATGTCCTCGGGGGTGGTGGACCAGCTGGTGACGAAGCGGATGACGGTGTGGTTGTCGTCGTAGCGCTCCCAGAAGCTGAAGCGAACATGCTCGGAAAAGGCGGCCATCTGGGCATTTTCCATCACAATGTACTGCTGGTTGGTGGGAGAATCGCGCCAGAACGTGCAGCCGGCATCGGCCAGCACACCCTTGAGGTCTTCGGCGCGCTCAAGGGCATTGCGGGCGATTGATTCGTACCGTCCGTCGGTGAACAGCGTATCGAACTGGATGCCGAGCAGGCGACCTTTGGCCATAAGCGCGCCGTGCTGCTTCACATGGGTGAGGAAGTGCTTCGGCATGTTTCCGTGGGGGAACACCACGGCTTCGCCGCACAGGGCGCCGCATTTCGTGCCGCCAATGTAGAAGGCGTCGGCCAGGCGCGCGATGTCGGGCAGCGCGACATCGGCAGCGGGCGCGGCCAGCCCGTAGCCGAGGCGAGCGCCATCCAGGTAAAGCGGCATGTCGAAGCGGTGGCAGACGGCAGACAGCGCCTCCAGCTCGGCAAGCGAGTACAACGTGCCCAGCTCCGTCGGGTGGGCGATGAACGCTGCCCCGGGAAACACCATGTGATCGTGGGTGTCGTCGGCGTAGAAGGTTTCCAGGTAGGCTTCCAGCTCGGCGGCGTCTAGTTTGCCATCGTGCTCGGGCAAGGTGATCACCTTGTGCCCTGTGGCTTCGATGGCGCCCGCTTCGTGCACGGCAATGTGCCCGGTCTCAGCAGCAACCACGCCCTCGTGCCCAGCGAGCAGCGCCGAAAGAACCACCGCGTTGGTCTGCGTTCCGCCCGCGAGGAAGAATACGTCGGCCTCGGGTGCCTCGCAAGCTTCGCGAATGCGCTCGGCGGCGCTGGCGCAGAAACGGTCGGTGCCGTAGCCTGGCGTGGGCTCGAGGTTCGTCGCGGCCAGCGCCTCCAAAATGAGCGGATGGGCGCCCGTCGAGTAATCGTTTTCGAAGGAAACCATGAAAGCCTGCCTTGTCGGTACGGGGGTTCTAGGAAAGCAAGTAAGGTGTGACGCAAAGCGCGCGGCTACTCTGCTACGCCAAGGGCTTCGGCCCAGATGGGGGCGCGAAAGCCAGGGATGGCGGTCGTGGCGGTGACGAGCAGGGGGCGCTTCACTAGCATACCGTTAGTGGCAAGGAGTTCGAACTGCTCGTCTTCGGTCATGCTGGGCAGCTTTTTCGACAGCTCCATCTCGCGGTAGAGCATGCCGCTGGTGTTGAAGAACCGCCGCAGGGGCAGGCCGCTGCGCTCGTGCCAGGTGCGCAGCTCGTTGGCTGTAGGGTTATCGGCCACGATGTCGCGGTCGTCATAGGTAATGCCGTGCTCGTCCAGCCACGCTTTCGCCTTCTGACACGTCGAGCACTTCGGGTATTCCACAAACAGCACGTCAGCCACGGATGCCTCCTTAATCGTTTCTGCCATGGTAGCAGAAACGGGACCGGCGGGAAGAATCGGAGGGACAATCGCCCATTCTCTTGCGGGCGGGTGACTCCTTCGCGACGGGTTCAAGCGCTTCTTCATTGTGCGCACCCGTCCGCGCGACTTCCGTCTGCCCCAGTTGTCGCTGGGAAAACGGGCACTGTACCGCGCGGCTTACGCGAAGTCGCCTCACGTGTACAAGGCCCTTTGCGCGCGGCCGACTGCGTACAGCCGCCTGCTCGACGAGATTGATCGCGAGGAAGCAGCCGGCCATGCCTACGTATTCTGTCCCGAGGTCATGCCATCACCTACATGACCACCGACCATCGCGAGCTCATGATGGCCCACAACGCCGGCGTTGCCCAGTGCCGCCACGAGCTGCCCGCTTGGCGGGAGTGGCTGCGCGGCGGCACAGAGGCTCGGTCTTGAACAGCTCTGCTGCCGATCGGATGGTTGGCGACGGCACCAGCGCCTAGCGGTGAGAATGCGCGTGGGTGCCGGAAGTCGGCTTGTGGTGGAAGAGCAGCACGGCCAGCACGCCCACCACTACGAGGCTCGCGGCCGCAGCGTAGAGGGCGCGCAGATGGATGGCGGGAATGCCGATGAGCATGCCGATGATGTAGGGAACGAACCACACAAGCCAGATAACGGTGCTGAAGGTATGGAAGCGCTCTTGGGCCTGGGCGCTGCCGCGGAAGTACGTGTACGTTGCCCATAGCGCATGCACGATCATGAGCGCGATGGCCAAAGCGCCTGTGATGCCGTGGACGGCGAACAGCGTCATGCCCTCTTGATGGCGATGCTCTCCATGATGAGCGCGCCTGTGGTGTCGCAAGCCAGCCCCAGCCAGAACAGCAGCACGTACTTGCCCGCAAGGGAGTCATGATGGAGCTCGCCGAATACGCCCCAGGTGTAAAAACCTAGAGCGCCCGCGGACCAAAGCGCGCCTCCCTGTGACTTGTTGACACCCCGCCACAAAGTCGTTGTCGCCGGTTTGCGAGTGCTTCGATGGCGCCCGATGCGGTGTCGAGGGTGTTTCCTCAGGTCACGTATCCCCCATAACGGGCCAATTTCGAAAAAACCGAAGTGGCCCCTTGGCGGGGGATGCAGGGTTTGGGCGCATTGCCATACCGTTTGGCCAAGACGAAGAGGAGGGGCGTCCAAAGGGGATGCAATCTTCGTCGGGAAGGAGAATCACTCATGCAACTCGATCGTCGCAATTTTCTCAAGGGTGCGGCTCTCTCGGCGGTAGGTGCCGTTGGTGCCACCACGCTTGCTGCTTGCGCTCCGTCGGCTCCGGGCAGCGCTGAAGAGGAGGCCCTCTCTTCTACCGGCGCGGGCGCGAATGCGGGTGAGTACAACACCGCAGAAACCGCGCAGCGCCAGTGGGCTTTTGAGATCGCTCCGGATCCCATTCCCGAGTCCGACATTGCGGAAACTATTGAAGCAGACGTCGTGGTGGTCGGCTGCGGTACGTCCGGTCTCATGACAGCCAACAGTGCTGCCGAGGAAGGGCTCGACACCATCATTGTCTCTGCCTCCACGAAGCCCACGTCTCGTGGTGGATCTAACAACGCTGTGTACTGCAAGGCCTTTGAGGCTCAGGGCTATCCGCGCGTGCCCATCGAGCAGTACCAGAAGGAGATTTTCTGTCAGACCCACAAGGTGGACCAGCGCAAATGGTACCTGCACTACAACAACTCCGAGGAAGCCATGAACTGGGCTTGCGACCTTATGGAGAAAGCAGGCTATGGCATCGATATCGAAATCGGCACGCCGGACAAAGAGGACAGTCTGTATCTGCAGCGCACGGCGGCCGTGGGCTGGAATTTGAACGGCCAGACACCTCCAGAAGAGGGGCTCGAAGTGGTGACGGGCAAGATGCAGCCGCTGTTCGTGTGGGAGCTCGCTCGCCATCTTACCGACGACTTGGGTGGCGTCATCTACTACAAGAACATCGCCGAGCAGCTCATTCGCGAGGATGACAACACGGGACGTGTGACGGCGGTCATCTGCAAGCGCGAGGACGGCACCTACGCGAAGTACGTCGGACGTAAAGCCATCGTGCTGGCCACGGGCGATTTCTCGGGCGACCGCGACATGATGCGCCGTTACTGCCCCGAAACCGCCGACTATGTGGAGGACGCGGTATACGACAGCGAGCCCGATTGGGACCAGGGCTTCAAGTACGGCGGCATCTACAAGGGCCAGGGTCAGAAGATGGGCCTGTGGGTTGGCGCCGCTTGGCAGAAGAGCTTCCCCAACTGCACCATGGGCGCCTACTGGGGACCCGGCCCGCGCAATCTATATACGAACCACCTCGGACTACTGCTTGACCGTGACGGTCAGCGCTTCATGAACGAGAACTGCATCGGACCTCTGGCAAGCCAGCACATCATGATGCTTCCCGAGAAGAAGGCTTACGCTATTTGGGATGCGGGCTACGCGAAATACGAGGCGGTCTCCGGCGACTGGACCAACGATTCCATGATGACGGGTGATGAGGCTGTCGCCGCTGCCGTGGCATCTTGGGAGAAGGCCGCATCCGGCGGCAACAGCAACTACGTGCAGGGTGACACTGTGGAAGAGGTCATCGAGAAGTTGGGCCTGCCCGCTGAAGCCCTCGAGGCGGTCAAGCGCTACAACGAGCTGGCGAAAGCCGGCAACGATGCCGACTTCCACAAGGAGTCCGAGCATCTGCACGCCATCGAAGAGGGCCCCTTCTTCGGCGAGATGACCGACGCGTTCGGCTTCCTGACGGTGCTGGGCGGCTTGAACACCAACATCCATATGCAGGTTTGCGATGCTGAGGACAACGCCATTCCGGGCCTTTACAACGTGGGTACCATGGTGGGCGACATGTTCTCCGGTACCTACACCTTCATGATTGAGGGTGCGAACTACGGCATGACCTGCGTGACCTTCGGCTACCTGACCGGCAAGTACATCGCCGAGAACGAGTAAGGCGCTTGTGCTGACCGAGTTATCCGGCATACCCTCCCTCTAAGTTGGGCCCTGCGAAAGCGGGGCCCAACTTTTGTCTGAACTTCGCTCGGGCTGTGTCCTGGTTGCGCTCTGACAGTCGTCACTGGTCAAGAGCTCGCGCGCGCTCTTCAGCGGCGTGAATAAGCTCTTGTTTGGAATGGACGAAAAACTTTTGATAGATGCGACCGATGTGGGTCTTGACGGTCTCTTCCGATAGGCTGAGCTCTTCAGCGGTGGCCTTTCGGCTGTAGCCGCGAATCATGAGTTCGAACACTTCGGTTTCTCGCGGGGTGAGTCCTTGTTCGGTAGCGAGAAGCTGGCAGGCTGTGTCAAGAGATTGGGTTTCTCGGCTGACCGCGGGCGTTGCACCAGGGCTGACGGCGCCCCATCCACGGCGGATGTTCTGACTACTGGTCATAAAGAGTGCGGCCAAAACCAGGGCAAAGGACACGTAGATGGCCAAGTTTCTCCAGTCATCCACGAGGACGTCTAAGAGACTTCCTGCAAACTGGCCAATAAGCAGGGCAGCTGTTCCCGCGCCGATAATCCAAATGGGTGGCTGCTTCAGGCCCTTGGCCAAATAGGCGCAGAGTGAACATGTCATCAAATACTGGAAGCAGTAGCCCGTATCCAGGGTTAGGGCGCCGGGAAGCATGGCTTCGTCAGACATCCCCACGGCCAGAAATCCCATGGCCATAAGAGGAAAGCCGATGCGGTAGATGAGGACATCGAAGTTATTTTTCACAGCGATGGCGCAGAAGAACAGTAGGGCGACGGCAATGAAATATCCCAGGCTCACGACGAGGGCCGAATTGCCGGTATTGTTGATGAGCACGCTGTGCATGACGCCGAGGGCAAGGCCCTGGAAAAAGGAAGTGGCAAGAAACTTTGTCGGAACATTGACCTCGGTTTGCAGTCCGAGGCTGTAGAGAGTCCGTTGAGGAACGCTACGTAGGCTTTTCCAAAGGAAGAAGACCATGGGGAAGGGGATAATCACGAGGGTGGCCTCGCCAGCCAGGGGAGGAAGAAAGGCGAGAACGAGTGCGCCTATTGTGCCGATGAATAAGGCGGCGCTTCCATGGAAAAGCACTTGCAAAGGCCCGAGGTAGCCAAACATGCGCCCTGTTTCTAAACATACGTTAGCCGTTCCGCAGCCAATAAGCAGGGAACCGGTGAGGTACATAGCGATAGCGAGATCGAGGTGGTCTGTGGTTAAAAGTGGGCAAGTGGCATACAGCAGCGCTCCGACCGCCAATGCAGCGCATAAGACGAAGGGAAACCAGCGGGCCTCGCTTATGCGGTTTGCCTTGCGAAAGCGAAACCCCCCATAACAGATAGGTGGCGACGCTGGCGATAAGCAGTACGGTCCCTTTAGGAAATGGCGTGTAACTCGCCAAAGGCGAGGGCTCCAGAAATGAATAGGGGCTTTGAAACAGCAGCACTGTTTGCATCCAGTAAAGACCGAAACTCATACACAGAAATGGATGCGCAGCAATGCTGTCCAGAAATTGCTGTACAGAACGTTTCTGATCTTCGATACGATTGAATGCCGTGCCCACGATCCCTCTTTCGCGGTTCTTCAGATAATGCTTTCATGGTACCCCAATTTCAGAATGAGATGAAAAGGGAAGGGGCAAAGAATGTGCAAGGTGCGCTCGGTCGATTGACGGCTTGCGAGTGAAACCTAAGATGTGCCCAAAGCGCTTTCCTGCGACTTGTTGACACCCCGCCACAAAGCCGTTGTCACCGGTTCACGAGTGCTGTGACGGCATTTGGTTGAGAAGTGGGATGCTACAATGGGCGGTAGTCGGTTCGCATATCTACCAGCTTCTGGGCATTCCTGCCCATGAAACGATGCTGGGCTATCGCAACGGGAAAATTGTCTGTGCGTGTTGCGACTTCACGTACCCCCACGGCCGGCTTTTCGAATTCAAGGAAATCAAAAACGCTTTGTCTGATGATGGCGCCGATGACCTATGAGTTGGCTCCGGTTTACGATATGGGTAGCTCGCTGTTCAGCAAGCGGAGTCCCAGCGTTGCGGCAGAGCGTCTGGGAGATGCGGGGGCCGAGCAAGAGGATGCTTTCGGCACGAATGTCTCGTGCTATCGCCTGTCCGACGGTGCGGGCGGAAGCGTGGCTATTCATCCCTTCGAATATATGGCGAAGACGAGCAATCCCGACTTATCCGCGGCCATCGTGCGGTTCGCAGATGCGGTAAATATGGCGGCTGTTGAGGCGCTTATCGACTCGGTGCCCGAGGAAGCCTACGGCATCGTGCTTCTGCCTGAAGTCATGTGCGAGGAGCATAAACGACTGCTTCGAAAGCGCCTCGAAGAGGGAATCTTGCCGCTTTGTTAAGCAGAAGAACCTTCTGGATCTATGGCTTAGTGCACGATGGCGGTGATGAAGGTGATGAAGCCCAAGATGATGCCGGGGATGTTCGCTACGATAATGGGCACGTCCTTTGGCTTTTCCATGACGCCGTAGGCCGTCCACATCGAGTAATTGAAGAACGCGGCCAAAGGCTGCCAGGGCGTCACCCAGATTGTTGGCGATTTGCGTGATGTAGGACACGTACATGATGACGGAGAGAACCGGCGCGATACGTCCGATAATCCCCACAACATCTTGCTCTTCGTGCTGCTTTTTCTGAATGGTCATCGGGTTTTGCTTGCTTGGGGTTTGCGTGCTTGCGGCATGGGTCGTCGCAGGTATGGTTGCCTCCTTTCGCATAGGGTGCACTCTTACCCTATCAGAGTGCATGAAGTTACCTGAAAGTCCCCTCTTACTGAGTCGTAACGTCGTTGTTGGGCGACGGAGCTTTTGCTTTACAGGCGGCGACCCACAAAGGCAGGGCAACAATCATGCTCGCTAGCAGGATTGCCCCCACGCCGACAACGTAGTCGGGGAAGGGGAGCATGATGAAGGCCATGCCCGCTACGCCCAGCGCCGTGTTCAGGAAGTTGATCATCGAGCTGGCACTACCGGTATCTTGGCGTGCGAGTGAGAGAAGCAAGTTGGTGGTGTAGGGTCGGACGGTTGCCTCAAGGGCGGCGAACACCATCATGAGTGCAGCAAAAATCCAAACAGAATGGTCGCCGACAAAGAACATGGCAGCGCCACATGCCAGTCCGACGAAGATAAGCACATAGGTAAAGCGATAGGGAGATAGCTCCTTACCGAACTTAAGATGGAGCATGGGGCCCAAGGCCGAGAATCCTGCCGTGACAGCGAAAAAGTAAGTGTACACCTGCTGAGATTCGCCGAAGAAGTCCACGTAGATATAGGACCCCACGGCGACATAGGCCATGAAGGGCGTGCAGAAGAGCCCCGCTACCGTCAAAATGAGCATGAATTTCCGCTGACGTGCAATTCTTCCGAGGCCAACTAAAGAGCGGAATACGCCGGTGGTTACGCGATCGGATATGGGCAAGCTTTCCTGGAAAAGAACGGAAGCGACGAGGCATAAGCTGCCAAGAGCAGCCAGCACCCAGAAAATGGCCCGCCACGAGGCGAACTGGATGATAATTCCGCCCAAAAGCGGAGCGAGCACAGGGCCAATGACGGCCAGTACCTGGATGATGGCCAAAAGGCTTCCGCGTCGTTCTGGCGCGTAGCAGTCTTTGACAAGGGCTGTGGAAACGGCATTGACGGCGCCTGCTCCCAAGGCCTGAACAACGCGGGCTCCGATGAGTACATATATAGTCCCAGCAAGGGCGCACAAAGCACTGCCGGCAATATAGGCGATGATTCCTGCGAGCAGGACTGGCTTGCGACCCAGCTTGTCGCTTAAAGGTCCGAATACCAAAAGCCCCACAGCGAAGAACAGGAAAAACCCAAGGATAGTGAGATTAACCAGAACTTCGGTGGTATTGAAATAAGCGGGCATCTCTGGCACGGAAGGCGTGTAGATGTCCAGCGAGAAGGGGATGAGCGCATTGGCCAAAATGAGCAGAGCGGTAAGTCCTGCCGCCCCAAGTCGAGGCTGTGCTGAGATAAGCCAGCGAGCATCGTTCACGGGAGACTCCGATCTCGTAGGATCGGCGAGCAGAATCGCCGATAAGCAACCGGGCGCACCCGACATCTTATCCAACGTTTTGCAGCTGCGGCTGCCCGTCCTCCGATGAACCGCGAACGATTGTATCCGAGCGCCGCTTAAAGCGCCGCGCGCGTTTAGGCAAGCGAATTCATTAGTTCCGCGAATGTAAACGTTTGATTAGCGCGCACCGTAGTTTTGACGCATCTGGCTAGGTCTGACTGTTTGCGCGTATTATGTTCAGAACGACTAAGGAAAGAGCACGACATGGTGATTATCAAGAGCGGACTAGCAAAATGGCTCGATGGCCGCGGGAGGCATTTTGTTCTGCTTGATGTGGCCTTTTGCAAAAGCTGAGGGGGTGCAGTGGGGGAGCTGTTCGCTCGACCCATCAAGGACGATGAGGCGCGAAAGGTTCTAGAAGATTCGAACGTACGAAGACTTGCTATAATGAAACGAAACCATATTGAGTAAATTTACTCAATACAATGAGCAATTTTACTCAACAGCATAGAAAGGGGCATCGATGTTCGAGCGCGAGCAGGTTGCCATTATTCGGGAGCGCATGCAAGAAGAGGGCAACGCGCTGATTCAAGTGGTTGTCGGCCCTCGGCAAACAGGCAAGAGCACTATGATCGCCCAGGCTTTGAGGGGGCTCGATGTTCTTGCGCACTCGGTGAGCGCCGACGATATCTTGTCTCCGACTGAAGAATGGCTGCGGGAAGAATGGCAGCAGGCGCGCAATCTTCAGCGAATATCGGCGAAGCCCGTGGTCCTGGTGCTGGATGAGGTGCAGAAAGTTCGACACTGGCCTAATGTTGTCAAGGGCCTTTGGGATGCCGACCGCCGGGACTCCCTGCCCCTCAAGGTGTTTCTTTCTGGCTCGTCGAGCTTGCTGCTTCGCCGGGGTTTGGAAGACTCGCTCAAGGGTCGGTTCGAACTTATCCGCTCGCCGCATTGGAGCTATACGGAGTGTGCCGAGGCCTTCGGTTTCTCGCTGGATGACTTTCTCTTTTTCGGAGGCTTTCCCGGTGCCGCTCAGTTTGTCCGCGACGAGCGTCGTTGGTTCAGCTATATGAAGGACGCAATTATTGAACCCACTATCTCGAAAGATGTTCTGGAAGAAGAGGAAGTTCGCAAGCCGGCGTTGCTTCGGGCGCTTTTCGAGCTGGGCGCGCGCTTTTCTGCGCAAGAGCTGGCCTACAACAAAATGCTCGGCCAGCTCAATGATGCGGGAAACACCACGACCCTTGCTCATTATCTGATGCTGCTGGAGAAGGCGGGGGTGCTTTGCGGGTTGCCCAAGTTTCATCCCAAGGAACTCAATCGCCGCAAATCATCGCCGCGTCTTATGGTCTTTGACACTTCGTTTATGACGGCGGCCATGAGTCGCTCTCGCGAGCTCGTGCTTGCCGATAGCGAATTGCGGGGCCACCTCGTGGAAAGTGCCGTAGGTGCTCACTTGCTTGCTTTGGCGCCTCAGTGCGGGTTTGAAGTGTCTTGGTGGCGTGAGGGCCATGATGAAGTTGATTTCGTCCTGAGTGATGCCGACCACATCGTCGCCATCGAGGTGAAAAGCGGGCGCATGAAGCCACTTAATGGGATGAGTACATTCTTGAAGAACTATCCAGAGGCGATGCGCCTTGTCATAGGTGGTTCGGGCCCCAGTGCCTGTTCGTTGGAAGATTTTCTCGAGAACAAGGTTCGCCTTCCCTGGCCGCTTGAAGGCTGAAGGATGCGGCGGAGGAAAAGGCCTGTCTGGCTGCCAGAAAGCTGACAGGCGCGTTAAAGAAGGGGTATGATGAACGAGATAAAGGGTTTTCGACGACACCAAAGCGGCGCTCGCACGCTTTCACGTGGCGGGGCTTGCCATGGGGGTGGTCACGTCAAAGCGCCACGCCATGGTGGCGCGGGGGCTTGAGATGAGCGGCATTGCCGACTACTTCGAATTCCTCATCGGCCACGACGACTGGCCCGAGCACAAGCCGGCACTGGGTCCGGTGCTGCATGGCTGCGATTTGCTCGGTCTTGCACCGGGGCAGTGTATGTACATTGGTGACAGCCCCTACGACATTCAGGCAGGAAGCGCGGCCGGCTGCACGACGGTGGCGGCGCTGTGGGGTATGTTCTCTCGTGAGGAACTTGAGGCGCAGGATCCGGATATCGAATGCGAGACGCTGAGCGATTTGGCGGACAAGCTGGGAGCTTAGGGGCTTGGTCGAAGGCGCTGCTCTAGGGTGTTGACCGGCGTCGACGTCCCCAATCGGACACACATTTTGTCCTATAACTCCGGCGTTGCGGGTCTGTCTATAACGTAAAAGCGGCACGAGCTTGTTTGCCCGTGCCGCTTGCTTACTTGTTTGTAGGGGCGTGTCGCTACTTGCCCAGCATGGCGCGCACTTCGTCGCGACCTTCGTCGTGGAGGCCCTTCTCGTCGGGCGCCAGGCGCTCGAGCAGCTCGAGCAGCTCACCCATGTGCTCGCGCTCTTCGTCGCGGATGTCGGCCAGCACCTTCTTGGCGTCCTCGTTGTCGGTCGCCTGAACGTGGGCGTCGTACTCGTGGATGGCCTCGAGCTCGCCGATGATATCCTGGCGGATAGCGTTGATGAGCTCCTGGTCGGTCAGCTTGCGGGGCACTTCCATAACAAACGGATCGGAAATAGTGGCCATGACGGCTCCTTTCTCGCAGGGGTAGAGAAGGCGCCGCACCGCCTTGGCCGTGTCTGCGCCCAACGACTATCCTAGGCCCTCGGGCGCGTCGCGGCTCGCCCGCTGCCCTCGTTGCCACCGACCTGTGGTCGCCGCGAAAAGAAGCGTAAGAATCGCGGCTGCTTTCGCCGGCGAGCAGTCCAAATCGGCGTTATTTGGCATCGAGCCGAGAAATTGGGGCAAAAAACGGCGATATGGACACGGCCGATCGCAGTTCAGAAAATCCGCGAGGCTTTGACCTGGTGTTTCTTCGACGGAGCGTTCTGAAAACTGCCCAAAGCCAGCTTCGTAGTGTCCATATCGCCGTTATTTGGCCGATTTGCTGAAAACTCGAGAAGCGCCTACGCCGAATGGCCACTGGTGTTGGCGTTGGTGCTGTTGTCGACGTTGGCGTTGGCGCTGGTGTTGACGCTGGGCGCTGGCGCTTGCACTGGCGCTGGCGCGCAAGCGGTCGGTAGGCGAGTGCTCCTTGCGGCTTGCTCTGACTCAGGAGCCTGGGTTTCGCAACCCTTGACGGCGTCGTTGGTTCTGCCGCAAACGGAGGGCCGCAGTGCCGCCGCAAACGGAGGGCCGAAGTGCTCCGCAGGCTGATGGCTGGTTTGCGGAAGCAGCCGCTTTGCCGCCGGGATTGTGTCGTCGCTGGCGTTACAATCGGGGCGTCGCTTATATGAGAAGGCGGAGAAGTCCCTTCGAAGTGAGCGACTGTTTGCACCTTGGGCGATGCTAGACAAGGGAGGGGCATGTATTACTACAGCGAATATGAGTCGCCGGTGGGCGTGCTCACGGTTGCGAGCGACGGGGCGGCGGTTTGCGGCCTTTGGCTCGAGGGACAGAAGTACCACGGGGCAACGGTGCCCGAAGCATTGGTGCGCGATGATTCAGCGGCGGGCTTCGGCGAGCTTCGCGCGTGGCTTGACAGCTACTTTGCGGGAAATCGACCCGCGATAGAAGACGTGCCCCTCGCTCCTAGGGGAAGCGACTTTCAACAGGCGGTGTGGCGAAAGCTCATCGATATTCCCTATGGTGAGCTGGTGACCTATGGCTCGATCGCGCAGGCGCTCAAGGAGGAGCGCGGCAAGGCGTCGGCCCTTGCGGTGGGGGGAGCCGTGGGGCACAATCCCCTTTCGATCATCATTCCGTGCCACCGCGTGGTTGGCGCCGACGGCAGCCTTACGGGCTACGCGGGCGGCTTGGCGCGCAAGAGGTGGCTGCTCGAGCACGAAGGGGTTGATACGGGCGGTCTTTACCTTCCCAAGCGCGGCACGGCACTTTGAGGCATCGTCGCTGAACCATTTCCGGCTTGCGATTGCAGAAAGCGCTCGACGGTTTGTGCAGCTTGGCGACGCCGGTCGAGGGAGGGGTTTGCCAGCAGTTGCAGGGTGAGGCCGTCGAGGAGCGCATGCAGGTGGATGGCTTGCTCGATGGGCTCTTGGCGGTCTGGCTGCGAGCTGAAAGCTAGCTGTTGGAGGCAGCGCAAACAGAACGATTCCAGGAGAGAGTCCATGTGCCGAGCGTAGGGGGCGAGCTCGGGTTGGGTGAGCGCTGCCGTGGAGAAGGCGGCCCATACGCGGGCCTCGGCTTCGCGCTGCTGGTCGAGGGGCAAAAGCTGCAGGAGCAGGTCGGCTATGGCGGCAAGGGGGGCGGCGCTGTCGGCGGCCGTCGGGTGCGAGGCGTCGGCCTTGTCGGCCGGTAACGTCGCAAGGCTGTTGATGCGCTCGCTGGCGCGGCTCACGATAAGCTCCATGGCGAACTGCAAAAGGGCTGCTTGGGTGGGGAATGAGTGCTGGATGGAGCCCGTGGACAGGCCGCATTCCGCCGCTACGGCGCGCACGGTGGCGGCGTGCAGGCCGTGGCGGCTGGCGATGGCCCATACGGCTTCGGCGATGCGCTCGCGACGGGCCTGCTCGTCGACGATCTTGGGCATGGGGCCTCCTGACTCGTTAAAGGGGTCTTGCGTGCTTCCTATTTTAATACAAGTGTAATATAATACGGCTGTATTAAAAAAGCGAATGGAGGTGCCTGTGGAAGAAGCGCGTGCAGAAGGAGCTGAAGGCCTCGTCTCTGAGGCTGAAACAGGGCCGGGGATGAGGACGGTGGCGTTGCGGCCCTTGAAGCCGACCGACGTTTTCTGGCGCGGGCTTTATGGTGTTCGGTACAGCGGGGCGCACTATGTGGTGGAGGTAGACTTTTTCGACATTAGCGAGAAGGTGCGGCTTTATCGTGACGGGCGCTTGGTGGGCGAGCGCCCGTCGCCAGCGCGTTTTCAGCTTAAAGGGTGCGCGGCCATCGAGGCATCCATGGCGCTGTACGGCATGAAGCGAGCGCATTTGGTGGAAGAGGGGTGCGGCGCGCGGGCGCTCGAGCCGCTGCCGGGCACGGCCGAGGCGCGGCGCCTTGCGTTCGATGCGCGGTATCCCGCTATCAGCCGCGCGATTGCCGTTGTGGCGTGGGTGGTTTTGGCGGCAGCGGCGGTCACCCAGGTTCCCAATATGCTGAACAGTCTGGCTAATGGAGCGGCATGGCTGGGGCTTTCCATGCCGTTCGCGGTACCGACCTTCGCACTTCCCGCGTGGCTGAATGTGTTTTTGGGAGTGGCGGGCATCGTCGCGGGTCTCGATCGCGGACTGCGCATGGTGCACAACCCGCTTCTCGATGACTAGGCGCGGGCGTTGTCGTTCGTGTGCGATGACAACGGGTGCAAGGGCTGAGGGTCATGCTTGGGATATTCGCGGCAGTGTCTGAGCTGTTTTCGCCGCTGCGAGGCCGAAGGTGATGCCGGGGCTCTTGCGCCACTGGCGCGGGGTGCCCATCCGATTGCGTCGGTGAATTGCGGGATGAGCGCTCGCGTTCCCAACTAACGGGATGCTGCGGAACCGTGGCCGCGACCCGACGGGCGGAGCTTGTCGTCGTTGCGATCGCGGGCGAACAGGTAGGCGGCCAAAAGACCCACCACCACGATGGCCGTGCCGATGGCGCAGACGGCCTTCAGGTGAATGGCCGGAATACCCACGAGCATGCCGATGATGTAGGGCACGAGCCACAGCAGCCACACCGCGGTGCTGAAGGTGTGGAAGCGGCGGCGCGCCTGCTGGCTGCCGCGCAGATAGGTGACGGTGGCCCACAACGCGTGCACGATCATGAGCACAATGGCCAGCGCGCCGGTGAGCCCGTGGATGCCAAATCCGGCAGCGTTCGACTGGCTGGCGATGTTGCTCATGATGAGGGTGCCCGTGGTGTCGCAGGCAAGACCCGCCCAGAACAGCAGGACGTACTTCAGATTGAGCGATCCGTGGCGACGCTCGCCGAACACGCCCCACGTGTAGAAGAGGAGTGCCAACGAAATGGCCACGGTGGATACGATGAGTTCAGCGGACATGAGGTTCCTTTCTCAGATGAGGCGCGTGGGCGCCGGCTTTCTAAAGTGAACAGTGTTCATTAATGAACGATGTTCAGAATAGGGGCCGTCGACGGTAGGGGCAAGGGCGATTGTGCGGATTCGCAAGGTTTTCACAGGTTTGTCATGCTGCGGACATCCATAATGAGCATTGTTCATGTTGCGCGCCGGAAAGGACGGGCTATGGGGAATCGCCCCGTTGTCAGCAAAGAGCAGATTTTGGACGCCGCCTACGATATTGCCACGACGCAGGGCTTGGGCGCGCTGAGCATTCGCGCCGTGGCGGCAGCGTGTGGCGTGGCGGTGGGCACGGTGTACAACTCGTACCCCACGAAGTCCGAGCTGGTCAACGATGTAGTGGGACGGTTCTGGCAGCGGGCTTTATCCGGCTGCATGGGCGCGGAAGGCGGGGTCGCGGGGGATGCCGGCGATTTTGGGGCGCGCGACGCGTCAGCTTCTAGCTGCGATGACTTCGTGGTGTTCTGCCGCCGGTTGTCTGGCGAGATGAGCCGGGCTCTGGAAGAGTTCCGCGCCGACTTCCTCGACGGACTCACCGCGTTGGGGTCGTACGATTTGGCCGGGGCGCGCCGTCGCGAGGCGGCGAGTTTCGCCCACGTGCGTCGCGGACTGCAGGTGGCTCTTGAGCGCGATCCAGCCATTTGCCGCGAGAAGCTGGTGGGCGCTCTGGCACCCGATCGCGTGTGCGACCTGGTGTGGGAGACCATGGTGGACGCCGCTCGCCATAAAAAGCCCCTCGATGAGACGCTGTTCGCCCTGTTGCGCGACGCACTGTACGACTGAGGCGTCGTATAGCGAGAGTGGCTGTCCAGCGCGACCCAGCCGACGCTTCTTGCGGGGGTCCTCTTCGACGCTCCACGGGCAACGGTGTGGGCTGCGCCTCTATTGCCGGTCGAAGTAGTCGCGATCGGTGAGATAGTAGGTGCGAATGTAGCCGGCGGGGGACACCACGACGAATTCCCCGGTGCGTTCCAGGAAGTAGAGGTCGTCGCCGTCCTCGGCTTGCAGCTTGTGCAGGGAGGCCGGGTCGGCGATAACGGCGTTGGCCGCGGCGAGGTACTCTTCGGCGGTCGCACACCCGGTTTCCCAGCCGTGCTTCTCGAAGTGTTGCTGCAGCTTCTCGTCAGTGCGGAAGGTGAGGTGCGAGCTCGCTTCAGCGGCGGTCGTGTTGGAGGGGAAGCCGTCCATGCCGTCGGTCGCGACGGCAGTGCATCCCGGTAGCCACAGCAACGCGGCCAACGCGATGGCGAGAACGATCGCCGATATGTGACGGGCGGTTGGCGCGCCTGCGCCCGACGATTGCAACCGCGTGCGTGTCTTGCTGTCCGACTGTTGCCGGCTGTCAAATGCTTCGGTATCGCTTCTGTGTCGCCATTCCATGAACTGCTCCTTCTGCAATTTCGCTCCCGACTTTATCAAATGCTGTGGCTGCATGAGGTGAAACACTCCAGCTGTTCTACAATGGCTACCGACTGATGGGCTTAACCGGAAGGTTCTTATGAACGATATCCAGGGTGTGCTGTTCGATGAGGACGGCACGCTGATTGACACGTACGACATCATCCTCGCCTCCATGCGCCACACCATTAACGACGTGCTGGGGCGCGATCTGCCCGATGAGGCTCTTATGGCAGGGGTGGGCACGCCCCTGTATGACCAGATGCTCAGCTTCGCAGAAGGCGACGAGGCTCTGGCCGAGCACCTGCTGAGTACGTACCGCGAGCACAACGTAGCCGTGCATGATGCCAGCGTGCGGGCCTTTCCCGATACGCGCGCAGCGCTGGAACGGCTGCGGGATGCGGGCGTTCCCATGGGGGTCGTTACCTCGAAGCGCCACGCGCTCGCCCAGCGCGGGCTGGATATGAGCGGCATCGCCGAGTTCTTCGACGTGCTCATTGCGCCCGACGACTGGCCCGAGCACAAGCCGGCGCCCGGTCCCATTCTGCGGGCCTGCGAGCTTATGGGGCTCGATGCGTCTCGCTGCCTGTATGTGGGCGACAGCCCCTTCGACATGCAGGCCGGCAACGCCGCCGGCTGCGCTACGGTGGCCGCGCTCTGGGGCATGTTTCCTCCCGAAGCCCTTGCCGCCGAGAACCCCACGATGGCGTGCGATTCGCTCAGCGAGATGGTGGAGCGCCTGGCACTTTGCGAGCCTGTTTAGACGCGGCACGAGGTTTTTCCGAAAAAAGTTCTTGCTCGTGACGCAGCGTCGTGTTGTAGAAACGAGGGAGAAAGGAGGTGCCACCATGGCCGAGAAGAACGAAACAACGACCCGCTACACCACCGGCGAGTTGGCCGAGGCGTGCGGGACGACGGTGCGAACCGTGCAGTACTACGATGGCAAGGGGCTGCTCTCTCCCTCGGACTACTCCGAGGGTGGCCGGCGACTCTATGCTGCCGACGATGTGAAGCAGCTCCACTTCATTCTCATGCTGAAGGCGCTGGGGCTTTCCCTCGCGCAGATCAAGGGCGTTCTCGAAAGTCCGCATCGTCACGTCATCCTGGGCGATTTGCTGGACGAGAGCGCGCGGTCGCTGCGCGAGGAGGCCGAAGAGCTCCAAAGTCGGTTAAGCGCCATTGAAGCGATGGGCGATGATATCAAGCGCTACGGCACACTGACGGCAACAAGCAAGCTCGCCATGGTGAGACGAATGGAAGACAAGCGAGCGGAAAGGCGTTGGCATGCGGTGATGATCCTCGTGGGCATCCTCATGGATGTGGCGTGGATCGGCACCCTGGTGCTCGGCATACTCACGGGCGTGTGGTGGCCGTTCCCCATCGCGCTGGTGGCGGTGGCGGCTGCCGGCTTTTGGCTGGTCGTTCACTTCAACGACCATACGACCTACTTGTGTCCGGCATGCCGGGCCGATTTTCGGCCGAATCTGGGCGCGTTTTTCGTGGCGTGCCACACCCCCACCACGCGCAAACTTACCTGCCCGTGCTGCGGTGAGAAGAACTGGTGCGTCGAACGCTTCCATGCCGAGCCGCTCGCCATCGGCCGCGGCGAGTGCATGCCCGGCACCTGCACCCACGGCATGTGCTCGGTGAACGAGGGAGGTGCGCAATGAGCCAGCTGAGAACGTTTCTGGCTGCCCATCGGGCGGGCACCTTCTGCGTTGTGACCTTTGCGCTTACCTGGGTGTTCTGGTTTGCGGCGGTGTATCCTGCGGCGATTCCGCTGCTGCAGGCCGGGCAAAACCCCTTGAGCGGCCCGGCGGTGACGCTGTTCGTCGGCGCGGGCATGTTCTTTCCGGCCATTGGCGTTGTGCTGACGCGCCTGCTGACGGGGGAGGGCTTCCGCGGCGCGTGGGTGCGTCCGCGTGAGTTCCGGCGCACGTGGAAGTACTGGGTCGCGGGTTGGTTCGGACCGATGCTGCTGGTGGCCTTGGGCGCCGTCGTGTTCTTCCTCATCTTCCCGAGCGACTTCGACCCGTCGTGTCCGCTGTTCCTCGAGGCGACCAATGCGCAGCTTGCGGCTGCCGGTCAGCCGCCTATGGATGAGGTGCAGGCGCAGGCCCTGATGGGGATGCAGCTGGCGCTCGTGCTCGTCTGCCCGCTGCTGGACGCGGCTACGTGCTTCGGGGAGGAATGGGGCTGGCGCGGCTATCTGCTCCCGCATCTGATGGAGCGTCATTCCGCGACGTGGGCCATCGTCGTTGTGGGTGTTATCTGGGGCCTGTGGCACGCGCCCATCACGGTGCTCGGGCACAACTACGGGCTCGACTATCCGGGGTGGCCGGTTGTGGGCATTCTCGCGATGATCTGCTTCTGCACGGCGCTCAGCGCGCTCTTCGGCTGGCTTACCCTGCGCTCGGGCAGCTGCCTGCCGGCCACGTTTGCCCACGGAGCCCTGAACGGCTGCGTCTCTGCGCCGGCGCTCTTCATGGCTGTGGCGCCGAATCCCTTCGTTGGCCCTTTGTGCACCGGCGTTATCGGCGGTATCGGCCTCATCGCGACAGCTATCCTGTGCGTCGTTTCCCTGCGAAAGAATCCGTCGAGATTCCTGGCGAACGGTGGGCGACAGTAGCGTGCGGCTGGTTTTCGGGCTGCAATAGGGGCCGGGTGCGGCGGCGTTCGTCGCTGCCGCCGGCCCTTCTGTTTCGAGCGTGGCGAGTTGCGGCGAAGCAGCCGGCGTCCCTGTCGCGCCCGTCACGCAAGGCGCATGTGCAGGATGGGGAAGGGGTCTCCCATGCCGTCGGTTTCCGAACGATTGAACGTGCGGAAACCGTAGTGCCCGTAGAAGCCGACGGCCTGGTCGTTCTGCTCGTTCACATCCACCAGTGTGGCGCCAAGCTCGTTTGTGGCGTAGTCGAGAAGGCGCGTCCCCAGTCCTTGTCCGCGAAGGGTTGGGTCGATGAACAGCATTTCCACCATGGTGCCATCGACGCCGAGAAAGCCCGCAACCGCGCCGGCGTCATCCCGGCAAACGATCAGATGCGCGACGGATGTAATCGCGTTCGGCACATAGCCTGCGATGCGCTCGATGTCATCCGGCGTAAGGAACGTATGCGTCGCCTCCACCGACGCCCGCCAACATGCCACCAGCTCAGCGAGCAGGCCAGCATTCTCGCCAAGCTCGACTTCCTCAATACGAAATGCCATGATGCCTCTTCCGTTCGCGTTGAAACTTTGAGGACTATAGCACACCGTGCGGCAGCGGGTCGAAAGCGTATTCTCGAGCTACTTCTGCCAGTGCTTCAGGTGGGGGACGATGACGCCCATGAACGAGACGGCTTCTTCTTGCGACATGCCGGTGGCCTCCATGAGGAAGGGGGTCGTTTTCTCGATGAGCTCGTCTTCGCTCTGGTACGCGAACTGGCCGTCGTCATAGCACCACTTGCAGTACGCCGTGTTCTCCGCGCCGTCGGCATCGGTGCCGTGGGGCATGTTGGGCACGGTGAAGGGGGTGCCGCAGCACTGGCACAGCTGGGTTACGTCGATGTCGAAAAGCTGGATGACGGGGATGTCCAACACGGTCGCAATCAGCTTGCGCATGTCCACGGACGGCTCGGTCTCGCCGTTCTCCCAGCGCGACACCGCCTGACGCGTGACATAGAGTTTTCCGGCCAGATCCTGCTGGGTCATTCCGCGCTGCTCCCGCGCTTCGGCAAGGGTCTCTTTGAACGGCATGGTCGCCTCTTTTCTCTTGGTTTCTCAGCTGGTTTTATTCTGGCTGCCCGGCCGTCCTCTTTCAAGCAACGTTCTGTTGCGCCGAAATCCTCCTGCAAGGCTTGGGAATCCCGCCTGCCGTCAAGACACGAGAGCACCAGCGATTGGGCAAAGGGGGCCAGCTCTGCGAGAGGGAGGTCTTTCCCGCTGCTGTACCAGCGTGCGTAAAGGGCGATGAGCCCGCTGGTGACAAATTCCGCGATATAGGGGCGTTCCGCATCGGGCATAGCGGAAGGCAGCGCCTTGTCTACCAGCGGTTTCAGCGAATCCTTGGCCCTTGCTATGAAGGAGGCGCTTCCGTTTTCGCCGATCATGAGGCCGATGAGCTCTCCGTGGTTCGCATAGGTTTGCGAGACGAGGGCGGTAATGTCGAGGTCGCCGTCTGGGACGAGGGCGTTTTTCGCCGTGTCGTGCATGGCGGCGAGAAGGTCGTCTTCGACGGCCCGCTGCAGGCTGGCCATGCTATCGAAGTAGTCGTAGAAAGTGGATCGGTTGACAGCGGCTTTGGCGATGACGGCGCTTGCTGTGATGGCTCCTCTCGGCTGCACCTTGTAAAGATCGATGTAGGCGCTCATGATCTTGCGCCTTGTCGCAGCCCGCTGCTCGGGGTTCTTGTGTGCCACCTCTGGCCCTTTCTCCGACATGATTGCGCGTTTTGTTGGTTGATGAAGGCTCGCGGTTCGTCCAACATAGTATCGGCCAACAATTTGTCGGTCAATATTCGTCTTGCGGAGGGGCCGCCATGAGGAACTGGGTTGCGAAATACAATCTCGAAGTTCTGACGTTCATCCTGGTTACGTTTATCGTCTGCGCCACAGCTCTGTCTCCGGCGCTCAGCACAGTGCAGCGCTACATGATAGGTTTCATGTGGCTGTTCGTTCTCCATGAATGGGAGGAGGGCAGGTATCCCGGCGGCTTCGTGGATCTTATGGCCTCGAACATGCTGAAGATGGACGTGAGCGAGCAGACGGCGAACCTCTCGCGTATCCCCACCATGGCGCTCATTCTTGGCTTCACGATTGTGCCGTTCTTTTTCGACGGCATCTGGGTTCTTGTGTTGCTGCCGGTTTACCTGGGTGTTTTCGAAGGCCTCGTCCATGTGCTCGGTATAAAGATCTTCCAGCTGGCAAGACCATATACGCCGGGCATGGTGACCGCTTTGGCCGAACTGGTGCTTGCCGCAGCCTGTCTCGTCTACTTAGCGACGAGCTGTTCTGTGGCCTGGTGGGAGTATCTGCTCGCGGCCGTTCTGTACTTCGCGTGCTTCGCCTTCATGCAGAGCCGTGTGACCAAGCTTGTTGGTATTCGGTATCGCGATTTCCCCGCACTTATGCGCGCGAGAATCAAAGAGATGCGCGCTCACTAGTGCGATGGGGCGCTTGGCATATCGGTTTCTGTCGGGTAGCGCTTTGTTGCGCCGGCTAACGACAAACGCGCCAGACCCCAGAACGTGGGCTGCCCTCCCTTACGAGGGCTCCCTCTTCCTTCAGATCGGCAACTATGCGCTCGACGCTCCTTTTCGGACGACCGAGATGGTCTGCCAACTGAGTTATGTTTCCTGCCGGATGCTCGGAAAAGAAGGCGAGGGTTCGAGTCTTTGCCTGCTCCTGTTCGCTTATTGGCCTGGTAAAGGGGAGCATCGCTTCTTTAATCGCCTCGAGCATGAATTCCACGAACGCCCCACTGGTTCCGGTTGCGTCTCCCTCTGCCAGCGTCTCGTAGTACCTGGATTGGTGCTCTCTGATGGTGCTTTCGACAGGAAGCCAAGCCAGCACGGGTCTCCACCGCGCGAGCAGCAGAGTGTGCCAGAGCCGTCCCGTTCTGCCGTTTCCGTCGGCGAAGGGGTGGCAGAACTCGAATTCAAAATGGAATACGCAAGAGGCGAGGAGCGGATGCATGGTTGTGGTCTTGAGCCAGTCGAAGAGATTCGACATCACCTCGGGAACGTATGCTGCCGGTGTGCCTGCATGGATGAGCCTTTCGCCGTCAAAGACGCCGACATTGCCCGAACGGAAGCGGCCCGCTTCGGGAACGAGGCCTTCCATCATCGTGCGATGGGCTTTGAGAAGGTCGTCGAGGGAAGTGGGGTCAAGGTCGGGGATAAGATCATAGGCTCGTTTCGCGTTTTCAACTTCAAGGATATCGTGCCTGTCTCCCAAGACGCGTTTGCCGTCGAGAATGGCAGTCACGGCCTTTGCGTCGAGTCCGTTTCCCTCGATAAGGAGTGAGGAGTGAATGGTTCTGATCCTGAGTTCGCGATGAAGCACGGGGCTTTTCGCTAACGGCGCTTCCGGGGACAGCATGCCGACGAGCTCGGCGATTTCCATAGAAAGAGAGTCGATGCGGTCGTTGCGCTCAAGGGGCGGTTC
>CANEDU010000003.1 GCA_947426355.1 uncultured Adlercreutzia sp.
TAGCGTAACCTCCGCCTGCCCCGGTTGCGGCGCTGCGCGAGTGTGTTCGAGCGCGGGACCCCCCCACCCCCCCCCGACCGGACAAGCCGCAACGAAACGAGTAGGGCGGAAGGGCGACCGGGCAAGTGCCGATGCTGAAACGAGCGCTGACATATTTGGGCGTGATCTTCGCCATCTTTCTGCGCGACGTGAAGCGCATCGTGCGCAATCCCGTTGCGCTCATTTTGACCCTGGGCATCTGCGTCATGCCCTCGGCCTACGCCTGGTACTGCATCGAAGCGAACTGGGATCCTTACCAGAACACCGGCAACATGAAAGTAGCCGTGGCCAACGCCGATAAAGGTTTCGAAAGCGACGAGACCGGAACCATCAACGTGGGCAACGAGGTGGTGGCGAAGCTCAAGGACAACCACCAGCTCGACTGGGTGTTCACCGACGAGAAAGACGCGGTGGACGGCGTGTACTCGGGCGCGTACTGGGCGGCCTTGGTGATGCCCGAGAACTTCAGCCGCGATTTCGCCAGCGTGCTCACGGGAGACTTCACCAAACCCCAGCTGGACTATTACGTCAACGAGAAAATCTCTTCCTCGGCACCGGAAATCACCAGCACCGGGGCGCAGACCGTGCAAAACGCCATCAACGACGCCTTCGTGGGCACCGTCTCGAAAAAGGTGGCGACCGCTACCCAAACGATGGGCGCGGCGGCCCAGCAGAAGGGCGATGCTTCGGAATCAGCGCTCACCAGCGGCGTCGATAAGGCCCGCAAGGCCATCGGCCAAACCCGGCAAACCCTGAGCGAGCTGCAAACCACCATGGAAACCGCCGCCACCTCCGTGCAGGCCGCAGCCGATTCCCTGGCCTCCCTCGATGCCGAAGTGCCCCAGCTCACCGACTCCATCGCTACCGCGCGCAAGCTTTTGGAAGATACCCGCGCCGCCGTGAACAGCCAGAGCGCCTCTTTCACCAAGAACGCCACCGATGCGGCGCTCTCCGTAAGCTCCGCCGCCGCTTCGGCCCAGCGGGCCCTGGGCACCGTATCGGGCAACGTGTCGCAGGCGGAGTCCGACACCGCGGCGGCCCTCGCGGGAGCCCAACGACTTCTGAAGACCAACCAGCAGCTCATCGACACGCTGCGCGCCCAAGGCGCCACCGATCCCACTATCCGCGACGCGCTGGACACCCTGGAAGGCTACAACCAAGACCTTACCAACACCACAAGCGCCCTTACCACGCTTTCCGAAGACCTTACTTCCACGGCAAGCGCCCTTGAGCAAGCTGCCTCAACGCTGAACACCACAGCCGAAAACGGCTCATCGGCCGCGCAAAAGGGAGCCGACACCTTCCAAACCACCGTGGTCCCCTCGGTCGACCAAAGCCTCGACGCCTTCGCCGATGCCTGCGGAACCCTTCAAGGCGCCCTTGCCGGCCTCACCCCCACCCTTCACGAGGCCCAGGCCCAGCTCGCCTCGCTCAAGGAGACCATCACCTCGTCAACCGAAGCCCTCAAGACCACCTCCAACTCGCTCGCCACCACCGAAGAGAACCTCAGCAACACCCTCACCGACCTGACCGCGCTGCAAAGCTCCGACACCGTGAAAAAGCTGGCCGACTACCTGAAGACGAGCCCCGACGACATCGGCTCGTTCATGGCCGCTCCGGTCACGCTGAAAACCGTCGATGTATACCCCGTGCGCAACTACGGCAGCGGCGTAGCGCCCTTCTTCACGAACCTCGGCCTGTGGGCCGGCGGTTTCGTGCTCATCGCCATCGTGCGCGTGCGCGTTGACCCCACGGGCCTTCCGCGCTTCACCGCCGTGCAGGGCTACTTCGGCCGCTGGCTGTTCTACGTGGTCACGGGGCTTCTGCAGGCGCTCGTGGTCTGCGGGGGCGATTTGCTGCTCGGCATTCAGTGCGAAAGCCCCGCCGCCTTCCTTGGCGCGGGCCTGTTCGCCGCCTTCGTGGACATGAACCTCATCTACGCGCTGTTCTACGCCTTCCGCCATATCGGGAAAGCCCTGGCTGTCATCATCCTCATCATGCAGATTCCCGGGTCATCGGGCATGTATCCCGTGGAAATGATGCCGACCTTCTTCCAAATCATCAATCCGCTTCTGCCTTTTACCTATTCCATCGACGCCATGCGCGAGGCCATCGGAGGCTTCTACGGCCTTCATTACCTGGAATACCTGCTGAAGCTGAGTCTTTTCATCCCCGCGGGACTTGCCATCGGGCTGGGCATCGGACTGCGGGCCGGCGGTCTGAACTACCTGTTCGATAAGAAGCTAGGGCAGACAAGCCTGCTGCTTACCGAAGACGCACCGCAGGACGCGCCCGTACTGCGCAGTCGCATGCTGCTGCACGCGCTTTTAGACACGCCGACTTACCACGAGCGCATCATCGTCCGCGCCCAGCGCTTCCTGGCGCGCTACAAACCGCTTGAACGCATCGGCTGGGTGGTCCTGTTCGCCCAGCCGGCCATCACCATGGCCGTCATGGTGCTTTTGCGCGCCGACGTGGATACGAAAATCCTGCTCATCGGCATTATGGTAGTGGGCATCATCGTCGTGGACGCCTACCTGATCATCATCAGCTACCTGAAGATTCGCGCCGAGCGCGTGCTTTCTATGGCCCAGCTCTCCCCTGACGATTTGGCGTCGCAGCTATGCGACCAAATGGCGGGGCCCAAGGGAGGTGCCGCATGAAAGCCATCTGGAGCATCTTCGTGAACGACGTGCGCGACCTGTTCCGCAACGTTATCTCGGCCATCGTTGTTGTGGGCATTGTGCTCGTGCCGGCTTTGTACGCCTGGTTCAACACCCTGGGCTTTTGGGATCCGGACAGTTCCACAGGTGGCGTGTCCGTAGCCGTAGCCAATGCCGATGAGGGCTACGCCTCCGACCTTCTGCCCATGCGCATCAACGCCGGCGACCAGGTGGTGAACGCACTGCGGGCCAACGACCAGTTCCATTGGGTGTTCGTCAGCGAAGACGAGGCCGTGGAAGGGGTGAAATCCGGCGCCTACTTCGCGGCCGTGGTCATCCCCTCGTCGTTCTCGGCCGACCTGATGACCGTCTTTTCCCCGGACATCAAGCACGCCGATATCGTCTACTACAGCAACCAGAAGGTGAACGCCATCGCGCCGCACATCACCTCCATCGGTGCGTCCACAGTGCAAAGCTCCATCGACGAGACCTTCACTGCCACCATCGCCGAGGTGGCGTTAGGCACCACGTCGAATTTGGCTGGCTACATGAACGGCGAGGGCATTGCCACTTACGCAGGACATCTGGTAGACCAGCTGGGCGAAGCCACCGATGAGATGCGCTCGGCCAGCGAACAGGCTCGCGCCTACGGCGAGCTGCTCGGCGCCACGGCATCGCTCGTGAAAGCCACGTCGAACGTGCTGGACGAGGCCGCCGCCGCGCCGAACGACACGGCCGCGCTCATCGGCGAAGCGCAAAGTGGCCTGGGTAGCGCCGATAAGGCCCTAGGGAATACGACAAGCCTCATGGATCAGGCGTTACGCGACGCGCAAACGGGAGGCCAGAACGTTTCGAACGCTGTCAACGATGTCTTCACCGCCGCCAGCAAAGACCCTGCCGCGGCTCAAAAGACCCTCGCGTCGCTGGAGGGCGACGTGGCCGCGATGAAGTCCGCCTACGAAACCTTGGGCAGCCGCCTTGAGGCCGTGGACCCCAACGGAACGATTCGCAGCGACGTGAACGCTATTGTGGGCGAGCTCGCCTCACTGGAGCGGAGCCTGCAGTCGGCAAGCCAAGCGATAGCCCAGGGCACCGACGCCGTGGGAAAGGACCGCGCCGCGGCCCAAGAGGCAGCTTCCCGAGCTACGGCGGCCATTGATGCCATGAAAAGCGACTACAACGACACGCTGAAGGGCGACCTCGAGCAGCTTGAAAACACGCTAGGGTCAATCAGTAGCGACACCAAAGCCCTCTCCGACAAGCTGCAATCTACCGCCAAGGACGTGGGCGCCACCACCGGCTCGCTCGCCCAGAGCCTAACCGAGGCCCAGGCCTCGCTCTCTGACACCGCCGACACCATCGCCGCTTCCACCGACGAACTCGCAAAATCCGGCGATGCCCTGAAGGAAGCTCTCGCCACGGGCGACCTCGACAAGGTGCGCCACATCATCGGCAACGATCCGGCAGCCGTGTCCCACTTCCTTGCCGCGCCCACCGACCTGGTGCGCCATGCGGTATACCCCATCGCCAACAACGGCAGCGCCATGAGTCCGTTCTACACGTCGCTCGCCCTGTGGATTGGCGCCATCTTCCTGGTGGCCCTCATGTCGGTAGTCGTGCCCGAAAGCCGCATCCGCGCCGCCACGGCCGCCGCGGGACGCCCGCCCACGCAAAACGAGCTGTTCATCGGCCGCTACGGCGTGTACCTCTTGCTCGCACTCATTCAAGCCATCATCGTATGCGCCGGCGACGTGTTCTTCCTCGGTGTGCAATGTGATAACTTCGGATTGTTCCTGCTCACGGGCCTCGTGGGTTCCTTCGTGTTCTCGAGCCTCATCTACACCCTGGCCGCCTCTTTCGGCGAAGTGGGAAAAGCCATCGCCGTCATCATCCTCATCATGCAAATCGGCGGGTCGGGCGGCGAGCTGCCGGTGCAGCTTTCGGCCCCCATCTTCCAGGACATTTACCCGTGGCTGCCCTTCTCCCATTCCATGGAAGCCTTCCGCGCCTGCATCGCCGGCGCCTACGGCGACCAGTACTGGGTGTCTCTCGGGCTTCTAGCCTCGCTGTTTTTGGTATCGCTCGTACTCGGATTAGTGCTGCGCCGCCCCATCATCCGCCTTAACAACTGGGTCGATGCCATGATGGACAAGGCCAAGATCTTCCAGCGCGAGTAAAGGGCGGCACAGGCAAAGAGAAAGGCCACCCGTAAGGGCGGCCTTAAGCTCTGCCGATATTTGATTACCACGAGCGCGGTGCCGCTCGCTGCATGCGATGAGCTTATTAGGCGCGGCGGCTGCTGAAGGGGTCGGTGACGGCAAGGGCGCCAAAGCCGGCGAGCGCGAGGGCAAGCCAGCCCATAGCGCCTGCGGCCACGATGGCGTCGCCGGCGGTACCAAGACCCAGAGCCTGCCACACGCCCAGCATCACGGCGGCGATGGCGACAATGGTGATTGCGATGATCCAGAGATTCTTCTTCATGGTCTTACCCTCCTTTGGTAAGTCGGTTGCATGGCTGCGCCCTCAAACGCAGAATGTTGATAATATTCATCCACGTTTAGCCGTCAACACACAAGAAGGCCCTGTTCGCAGGGCCTTCAAACTTCTTAGGGTGTAGATTGGGTTTAGCCGTCCGCTCGCACGTTTGCAGCTTCCGTCCGCCGCTTAAGCGCCGCGACGGCGCTAGTCGCGCTCGCCGGGTTGGCGGACGCGAATCTCTTGCTCCTTCACGGAAACGCGGGAGTGGGGCGGCACCGAGAACGTGACGAAGGTGGAGCCGGCAATGACCGAGCCCTCGCCGATAATCGTCTCGCCACCGAGCACCGAGGCGTTCGAGTAGATGGTAACGTTGTCCTCGATGGTGGGGTGGCGCTTCACGCCGGCCAGGCGCTGACCGCCGCGGGTGGAAAGGGCGCCCAAGGTAACGCCCTGGTAGAGCTTCACGTGCTCGCCGATGATGGTGGTCTCGCCGATGACCACACCGGTGCCGTGGTCGATGAAGAAGTAGTCGCCGATCTGCGCGCCGGCGCCGATGTCGATGCCCGTGGACGAGTGAGCAATTTCAGTCATGACGCGCGGAATGATGGGCACACCCAACTCGTAGAGCACGTGCGCAATGCGATACACGTAGATGGCGTACAGGCCCGGGTAGGTGAAGATGACCTCCTCCTTGGAACCCGCCGCCGGATCGCCATCGTAGAGCGCCTGCACATCGGTGAGCAGAGTGCGCTGAATGCCGGGCAGCGCGTCGAAGAACGCGGTGCAGATATCGGCCGTTTGCTGACAGACGCTGTCGGAAGTGCAGCCTCCGCATAGGTGGTTGCCGCTGCCAATAAGGTCGTCACGCTCTTCGGAGGTATAGGTGAGCGCCAAGATAAGCTGCTCGCGCAACACCGACTCAATTTCGATGAGCGACTGACCGATGAAGTAGGCCGGGCTCGTGGAAGGCGAGAGCATCTCGGGACCGAAATAGCCCGGGAACATGACGCGACGCAGCTCGGTGATAAGCCCTTCAATGGCCGTACGGCTGGGGAAGCGACGCCCCGGCTTCGTGAAGAAAATCTCGTCGGCCTCGTAGTTCTTCTCGATGGCCGCGACGATGCGCTCCAGATTGTCTCCGAACATGGCGTTCCTTTCCTCGGAGAGGCGGCTTAAGGTGCAGCGCGCCTCACGTAAGCAGGACGGTCGTCCGCGGTGCAGCGTGCCGCGTGTTTCGCCTAGTTTAGCAGTTCGAAGGCCGACCGATACGCTCTCTATGCCCAAAGGCCACCCCACGAAGAATCTTGCAGCCCCTGAAGGCAATCACTTCATCTTCTTGCCAGATGCTCCTGACTAAAACGACATACACGACTATAATTTCCGACAGACATCTCAGAAGGAGCACCGCGACAACCTATGGAAGCATTGGCCGACCTTTTCTCTCCCGTTGTGCAAGCCTGTTACGACTTGAGTCACAACTGGTGGATTGCCATTCTGCTGTTCACCCTTATCATCAAAGTAGTACTTATGCCCATGGCGCTTTGGGTGCAGAAGAACTCTATCGTCATGGTACAAGTTATGCCGGCACTGAACCGGCTGAAAGTTAAGTACTACGGCGATGCGGAAACCATAGGCGAAAAGCAAACCGCCCTTTACAAGGAGCAGCATTATCACCCGATGCTCTCCCTGGTTCCCCTCGCCCTTCAAGTGCTCATCCTCTTCGGTCTGGTGGATGTCATCCACCGCATCACCGACAACGGCGCTCCCGGCACCGAGTTTTTAGGACTTGTGCCCGTGGAAGCGGGCGGCATCACCTGGATTATGCCCGTGCTTGCGGGGCTGTCGGCCGTAGCGCTGGGCTGCGCCCAGAATCGCATCAACCCCCTGCAGCGCGAACAATCGCGCGCCGAGAAGAACACCACCAACGGGCTTTCCATTGCCCTATCGTTTTTCCTTGGCATGTTCGTGGCCACCGGCATGGCTTTCTACTGGATTTGCTCGAACCTGTTGGCCATCCTGGTGCAGGTGCTCTGCAATATTATCGTGAAGCCGTCTAGGTACATTAACTACGAGGAACTTGAGGCCAGTCGCGCGGAGCTCGCCGGCATTGAGGCTCTTTCCACCGAGCGCCGCCGCCGTTTCAACGATCCCCTCGCCCGACGGGAGAAGGCCGACTTCAAGCGCTTCTTCGCCATCGCCGACAAGCATATCGTCTTCTATTCCGAGGGAAGCGGGTTTTACAAATACTTTCGCGGTGCCGTGGAATGGCTTTTGGAACACTCGGACATCACCATTCACTACGTGACCAACGACCCCGAGGACAAGATCTTCGAGCTAGCCGAGCAGCACCCGCGCGTGTTTCCCTACTACATCGGCGAGAAGAAGGCCATCACCCTCATGATGAAGATGGACGCCGATGTGGTGGTGACCACGCTGGGCGACTTGGATAACTTCTATATCAAGCGCTCCTATGTGCGCAAGGACATCGAATATGTGTACATGTTCCACCACATGACTTCGATGGACATGACCTCTACCGTGGGCGAATACGATAATTACGACACCCTGTTGTGCACCGGGCCGCACCAAATAGCCGAGATGAAGATCATTGAGGATTTGCGCGGCATTCGTCACAAGAACCTCGTCCCGTGCGGCTACGACCTGCTCGATCGCGACCTGGCCGACTACGCGGCTCGCCGCGATGCCATCGAGGCCGCCAAAACGCGGCCGAACATTGTGCTAGCCCCCAGCTGGCAAGACGACAACCTGCTGGATTGCTGTATTGATGACCTTATCCAGCCGCTGCTCGGCCGCGGCTGGCGCATCGTCGTGCGCCCACACCCTGAATACACCAAGCGCTATCGTCCGCGTTGGGAGGCGCTGCAGGCCCGCTACGCCGATGCCTCTTCCGAAGAACTCGTCTTCGAGCAGGACTTTTCCTCTAACGACACCATTCTCACCGCTGACGTCATCGTCACCGACTGGTCAAGCGTTTTTTGCGAATTTTGCTTCACCACCCTGCGGCCAGCAGTGTTCATCGACACGCCTCCGAAGGTGCGCAACCCCAACTGGCGCGACTTCGGACTCGACTCCACGGACATCAACCTGCGCAACCGCCTGGGCAAATCCCTCGCCTTGAACGAGCTGGACCAGTTCGCCGACGCCATTGCCGACATGCTGGCCCACAAAGAGGCGTGGCACGATCGCATCCGCGACATTCGCGACGGATTCGTGTTCAATCTCGGCCATGGCGGCGAGGCTGCGGGAGAATACCTTTTGAAAGCCGTGCTTGAAAAACAGCAGGCGAAAGAAGGTGAGCGCAGCCATGCATAAGAACGTATCCTTGTGCGCGAGACTTTTGAAGCGAGCTGTTCTTGGAGCGCACGATCTTATGGGCTGTACGGTAATAGCCCTCGTGCTTGCGGTCGGCTTCCCCCGTGCGGCCTGGGCCTACGTAGACCCGTCGGTCATGACCTACGCCATCCAGGCCCTGGCCGGCGTGGCCGTGGCCTTGAGCGCGGTCATCGGCGTGGCCTTTCGCCGCAGCCGCCGCGTGATCATGCGCTTGCTGCACATTGACGAGAACGCGGGCAAAATCACGGAAGGCCCCGTACATCCTCTAAACCCTAACGACCCCGATGCTGCCTCTGCCTTCGCTGAGGCCGATGCGAAAGCCCGCGCGCGCCGCGGCGCCCTGAAGGCCCAGCGAACAGCCAAACCCTTGAGTTGGCTCCAGCGTTTCGTGCGCGCCCTGGTGGCAAGCTTATTCGCCCTGGGAACGCTTTTCGTTCTTCCCTCCATCGAGGTAGTAGGCGGAAGCACTTCCGGCCTCATCTTCAATCTCTTCGATGTGCTGCCGCTCATTTTGATAGCGGGCGGCATCGCCATCGTTGTCGTGGCCTTGGTGCTCTCGGCGCTGCGCGGACGAGCCTTCGATATTGCCGTGGCCCTGGTGGTGGCCTTGGGTCTGGCGGGCTACGCCCAGGCCCTGTTCATGAACGGATCGCTTCCCGTGGCCGACGGCAGCGCTCTTAACCTGGAGCAGTTCGTTCCCATCACGATTATCAGCACCGTCGTGTGGCTCGCGCTCCTAGCCGGCGCCGTTGTACTCGCCCTGCGCCAGGTGCGCATCGAGCGCATCGCCGCTCTTGTCATCAGCCTCGTGCTTGTTGTGGTGCAAACCGCCGGCGCCCTGAGCCTTTTGGCCGACTACGACCCCTCTGCCAGCCGCAGCCGCGACACCATTGCGGCAACACGCGAAGGGCTCTACACCCTGTCGGCCCACGACAACGTTGTGGTGTTCGTGCTTGATACCTACGATGCGCGGTTTTTGAACCAGGTGCTTGAAGATGACCCCGAAGCGCTTTCCGAATTCACCGGCTTCACCTACTTCCGCAATGCAACGCCCTCTATGGTGCCCACCCGCTATGGCATTCCCTTCCTGCTCACCGGCCGCATGCCCGACGGCACCCAAACTTTCACCGACTTCACGCAAACCTGGTTCGAGAAGAGCACCTTCCTCGCCGACATTCAGAACGCCGGCTACACCCTGGGCGTTTATTCGGACAGCATGGGAACCAACGTGGTAAAGGCCGCGCCCTACGTGATGAACATCCACGAGCGCCGAGCTTCGTCCATGAACCGCGAGGAAATGCTTTCCGTGCTTGAGCGCGTCGCCCTGTATCGCGAGGCGCCTTGGGCGCTTAAGCCGCTATTCTGGTTCTCGACCGATGATTTGAACCGCGCGTTCTCATCGGGCGGCCCTGAAGAGGAGCGGCCCTTCACGGTAGATGATGCGAAATTTGCCGAAGGGCTCGACGGGCAGCGACTGTCGCTGAACGACGAAGAGAAGAGCTTTCGCTTCATTCATATGCTCGGCCCCCACGCCCCTTACACTATGGACGCCGAAGGGCGTACTACCGATGGCGAAACCACTTTGGAGGAACAGGCGCGCGGCACCCTGGTCATCGTGAGCGATTATCTGCGCCAGATGAAGGAGCTCGGACTGTACGACAACGCCACCATCATTGTGACCGCCGATCACGGCAAGTGGCAAAACGGCCCCGATGGCATTGACGAGGTAACCTCGGTCATTATGCTGGTGAAGCCGCCAGAGACCGCTGAAGAGGCCGCATCGCCGCTGAAAACCTCGGATGTTCCCACTGGGCACCTCGACTACGCCGCCACGATCATCGATGCCGTGGGCGGCGATGCGTCGAAGTACGGCACGCCTATCTTCGAAGTGCCCGAAGGCGAGCGTCCGCGCGTGTACTGGAGCACCACCACCGACTACCATGAGGATATGGACTGGACGCAGTTCGAAATTGACGGCGATGTGCTGAATTGGGACGACTGGAAGCCCACGGGCGAGAAGATTCTCATTCCCAACAAGAACCGGCCGCTGGACGAGTAGGAAACGTCTATTTGGGCTCTTCTTCCACGCACTCTTCCTGACCGTCGGGACCAGGGCCGCAGTAGACGGCACGCTCGGGATGGTCGGCCAGGTAGGCGGCCATGGAGTATTGGGTGATGTCGCTGCGGTTGATGACGCCGACGATGTGGCCGTCCTCCAGCACCGGCACTTTCTTCAGGTGGTTCTCGGCCAGCACACGGCACACGTTGGTCAGATCGGCGTGCACGCTCACGCAGATGGGATTCGCCGCGCCAATCTCGCTGGCGCGCATCTGCATGACCTTCGCCAGCTTCTCGGCATAGCCCTCGTCGTCCATGACCGTGCGGTTAATGAGCACCACCGGATCGGTGAACGAATTGCTGCGCGGGCTCAGCCGCTTCAAAATGTCGCCGTCGGAAATGAAGCCCACCGGCTCGCCCGACTCGTCCACAATGGGCGCGGCCGAGATGTTCTTCTCCACGAACAGGCGCATGGCCTCTTCCACCGTGGCGTCATGGCTGAGCGAGTACACGTCGGTCTTCATGATGGAGGTCAGCAGCGACTTGCGGGTGTTCCCCTCGTCTACCGCGGCCTCCTCGCCAGGCTTGTCCTTCACAAGCGCAATGGTCATGACCAGCCCGATCAGGCACAGCGCCGTGCACACGAGGAAGGCGGCGTTAATGCCAAGCATGGTGCCCTCGGTGGCGCCCAAGCCCGGCGAGGCGATGCTTTGCACCTGGGTGCTCACGGCGATGATGATGGCAGTACCGAGCGAGCCCGCCACCTGACGCAGGGTGTTGTTCACCGAGGTGCCGTGGTTCATCACCTTGTTGTCCAGCGCGTTCATGCCCCAGGTGGTGATAGGCATATTCACCAGCGTCATAGAGAACATGCGGATGGTGTACACCACGGTAAGGTACACGATGCTCGTCTCGGTGTTCAGCAGCGCGAAGGCGAAGGTGGTCAGCGTCAGCAAGGTCATACCCACGATGGCCATGCGGCGCGGGCCGTGGCGATCGAACCACTTGCCGGCGATGGGGTTCATCACGCCCATGAGGATGGCGCCGGGCATGAGCACCAGGCCCGACACCGTGGCCGACAGCCCGTGCAGCGACTGAATGTAGATGGGCATGAGAATGCCGGCTGCCAGCAGGGCGCCCTGCACGAGCATGCCGATGATGGTGCCCACGAGAAAGCGACGGTTCTTCAGCACATCGACCCGCAGCATGGGGCGCGGCAGGCGCGTCTGGCGGATGAAGAACCACACCACGCCCACGATGCCCACGCCGGTGGTGAGCATCGGCACCAGCGTGAATCCCGCCGAGCCCAGGGCCGAGAAGCCGTAGAGCATAAGGCCGAAGCCCAGAGTGGAGAGGACCAGCGACAGCGGATCGAGCACCGAGTCTCCCCTGTTCGTGGGCGCCTTGTCATCCACAAGGAACAGCGATGCCGCGATGATAACGAGTGTCAGCCCGAAGATGATGTAGAACAGGATGTGCCAGTCAGCCTGGTCGATGACAAAGCCTGCCACGGTGGGGCCGATGGCCGGCGCAAAGGCGATAACGAGGCCGAAGATGCCCATGGCCGAGCCACGCCGGTCGACGGGAAAGACCAGCATGAGCACCGTCATGGTCACCGGCATGAGGATGCCGGCGCCCGCCGCCTGCACGAGACGACCGCCCAGCAGCACGGGGAAGTTCAGACCGATGGCCGCCAGCAGCGTGCCCAAGGCGAACATGCCCATGGAAAACACGAACAGGTGCCGCGTGGAGAACCGGTCCTGCAGATACGCCGTAATAGGAATCATGATGGCGTTCACCAGCGTGAAGCCCGTGGTAAGCCACTGGGCCGTCGACTGGTCGACCGACATCTCCTCCATGATGGACGGCAGCGCCGGCGTGACCAGCGTCTGGTTCAGCACCGTCACGAACGCGCCGAACACCAGCACGGTCAGCATCATCCATTGTTTGCGGGTCAACTTCATGCGCAACACCTCATTCGCCTGGCCGACTCTTCTCCCACCGAGCCGGCTCGCTTGTTTTATGCTTGATGGAAACTGGCCTACTCTACCACCGCCGCTTGCGCGCAACCCCGTGCGTCGGCCAAACCGTCGACAACGCGTAGGAACGGCGGCGGCGAACCGCAACAGGCATAAATTCGCGGGTAAGCGGGCCGGGGGAACCAGAGCGCGTGGCATCAGCGAGGTATCCAGTCGTAATAATATGATGGCAGTTTCATCACCTGCGATGGCGCAGGACGAAAATCGCCTAGGATATATCTCGCTTATTTTCATCGAGACGAGGCGGCCGCGCCGCTTCGCGAAGGGGTGTTTCTTTTTATGCAAACCGCCGTTTGCCTGCTATTGGTTGTGTTCTTCCTGCTGATGAACGCATTCTTCGTTATCGCGGAGTTCGCGCTGGTACGCGTACGCAAGAGCCAGATCGACATGGCCGTCGCCGAGAAACGCCGCGGCGCCGAGGCCGCGCGCGATGTGACCACCCACATCAACGCGTACCTGTCCGCCTGCCAGCTGGGCATCACCCTGGCCTCGCTGGCCATCGGCTGGCTGGGCGAGCCGGCCGTGTCGGCCGTCCTGGAAGGGCCGCTGCTAGCGCTTGGCCTGCCCGAGGCCGCCATCCATCCCATCTGCGTGGCTGTGGGCTTTTTCATCGTAACCACCCTGCACGTAGTGGTGGGCGAACTCATCCCGAAGTCCTTCGCCATCTTCGCCACCGAGAAATATGCCCTGCACACCGCCGGTCCGCTGCGCGTGTTCTACCGCATCACCTACCCGGTCATGGTCATTTTCAACGGCATCACCAACGGCGTTATGCGCCTGTTCGGCCATGACCCGGCCGACGAGCACGAGGTGTACACCGGCGAAGAGATTAAGCTGCTCATCGACGAGTCCACGGAAAGCGGCCTCATCGATCCGGAGCAAAACGAGTTCGTGGACAACATCTTCGACTTGGGTGACAAGGACGCCGAGGGCATCATGACCCCGCGCACCGACGTCATCTGTCTGGATTTGGAAGACACGCTGGACGAGAATTGGGAAGTGGTGCGCCAGTACAAGTACACGCGCTACCCGGTGTGCGACGGGTCGAAGGACCGCATCGTCGGCTTCGTGCACACCAAGGATTTGGTGGACGTGCCCAAGGATGCTCCCATGAGCGATTGGAAGATTCGCGAGCTGCCGCCGGTTCCCGAAGGCGCGCCCATTGCGAAGCTTCTGCAGGCCATGCAGGAGGGTCGCACCGAGATGTGCGTCGTCGTGGACGAGCACGGCGGCACGGCGGGCATCGTCACCATGAGCGATATCATGGAACAGATCGTCGGCCGCATCGATGACGAGTACGTGCACGACACCGACGACGATATTGAAGAGCTGCCCGACGGCACCTATCAGGTTAACGGCACCCTGGCCATTGACGACCTCACCGAGCTGCTCGGCTTCGAGCCCGAAGAGGCCGATGATGTGGAAACTGCCGGCGGCCTTTTGCTGTCGCTGTTCGACCGCATCCCAAAGGAAGGCGACGTGGCGGTGCTTGAGAACCGCGGCACCAAGGTGACCTTCACCGTACTGGCCATGGATCGCCTGCGCATCGACCGCATCCTCGTCGTCATCGACCGACCCGCTGCGGAAGAGGAGTAGCGGCTCTCACAAAAGCGGAGTGTGGGGCAATTCCCCAGCGATGAAGCGCTGGGCGTTTTTCCAGGTGATGGCCTCGAACTCGTCTTCCGTGAAGGGCATAGCGGCAAGCATGTTGTATTCGTTGACAGGGCTCCACATGGGGAAGTCGCTGCCGAACATGACGCGGTCGGGGCCGTAGGCGCGCACCAGCTCTACAGTGCGGCGGGGCCCGAGGAACTCCAGGGCGCTCGAGGTGTCCACGAAGCAGTTCTCGTGCTCCAGGTACTCGAGGGCGTAGTCGTAGATGGACCAGCCGCCGAAGTGCGCCGCATCTACCACCAGATTCGGGAAGGCGCGCAGGATCCTCTTCAGGCGGCGCGGATGCGAGTAATCGTAGCGGTAGTCGCCCGTGTGAATAACGATGGGCAGTCGGCCCTCGATAATCTCGTACAAGCGCATGAGCCGCGGGTCATCCATGTTCACCATTTGAGTGTCGGGGTGAATCTTCACGCCCTTCAAACCCAGCTGAATCGCTCGATCAATTTCGCCTTCCATATCGACAAAGTCTTGGTGCATGGTGGCAAATCCGATAAAGTTCTCATGCATGAAGCACTGGTCGGCAATGAAGTTGTTGATGGTCTCAACCTGGTCGGGCCGCGTGGCAACCGAGTGCACCAGATGATGCGTGATGGGCGTGCCCTCGCAAACCGCCAGCAGCGACGAGGCAGAGGCGTTTTTCGCGCTCATATCCACACCATAGAACTCCCCTACCGCCGATGAGGCCTTGCAGGCGATTTTGTCGGGATAAATATGGGAATGAGCGTCGATGACGGGCATGGCAGTTCCTTCTGACGTGCGGTTTTTGCCTATTGTACGCGAGCGGACGGGGGAAGAACGCCGACAAACGCCACTGGATGGGCAACAGGCGTTAGAATCTTCGGCGAGCAATCGCGGCCACATGAAAAAATCTCTTGAGACGGCGGCGGGGCTGCGCTATACTTCTAAGACGCTTCACTTCGGTGGGGCAGACGCTACGCGGAGAGATGTCCGAGCTGGCCGAAGGAGCACGATTGGAAATCGTGTATGCCCCAAAAGGGTATCTGGGGTTCGAATCCCCATCTCTCCGCCAGACTAATTCCGCGAGCCGTTAAGGCTCGCTTTGATATGGCGCCCCATCGTGGTGCCGCATGCCGGTCTTTAGCCGGCGAATGAGCGCCTGCGCGGCGCATCGCCCCTGCGGAGGGGTGGCAGAGTGGTTGAATGCGGCGGTCTCGAAAACCGTTTCACCGGTGCTCCCGGTGACGAGGGTTCGAATCCCTCCTCCTCCGCCAGTTTTCTTCTTGCGCTCGTACTATTTTTGCGTTCGCTCGTATTGCTTCCGTGCTCACTTGTGCTGTTTCCGCATTCGCTCGTGCTACTTCTGTAGTGAGTGTGTCCATATCGACATTATTTGCCAGCTCGCCCGAAAAACTGGCCAAATAAGCGGGATATGGACAATTTTTCTCGAGCAATCTTTCGCTGTTAACCAAAGGGCAATACGCTGAACTGGGGTTTTACGAAAGCGCCTACGACATGGTGATGACATATCCACTTCTTGGTGTCCATATCCCGTTTATTTGGCAGAAATTGGGTTTTGGACGTTCGTCTTCCGTTTATTTGCCATGAATTGTTTCAGGCTGGCAGATTTTAGTCGCAGAAATGCGGAAGCGCCCGCGGGAGGTGCGGGCGCTTCCTTCTCTCTCCACTCGCAAGGTAACCCTCGCGGCTTAGTACTTACTCGGCAGCGCCTTCGGCAGGCTGCTCGCCCTCGGTGTTGGCAGCTTCAGCGCCCTCAGCGTCCTCGCCTTCCACGGCGGCCTCGGCTTCGCCAGCAGCATCGGCGGCTTCGCCCTCGGCACCCTCAGCGCTCTCATCGACGCCCCCAGCCACCGGCTCGCCCTCGGCACCCTCGGCATCGGTGCCCTCGACCACTTGGCCGTTGCTGTCCAGCGTCACGGGGTTGCCATCGGCATCGACGCCCATCACCTTAGCGCCATCATCAGCAGACTCGTCCTTCGGGAAGTTCGCCATATCAACGTAGTAGGGCAGGCCCTCGGGCATATCGTTAATCACGATATCGGCGGCGGTACGCTGCTCTTCAAGCCACGTGTAATAGGCGTTGGACTGGTTGGAAGAGGTGAGCATCGCGCGGACGGACTCCTGGAATTCTACGGGCAGCTGGTCAAGGCTCGTCAGCTCTTCGGGAGCTTCGAACACATCGGTGCACTGGATGATGTGAATGCCGTAGGTGCTGGTCACCAAATCGCTCACGTCGCCCTTGTTCAAATCGCCCAGAGCCGTGGAGTACTCAGTCACGAGGTTCGAGAGGCGATCCCAGCCCACGTTGCCGCCATCAGCTGCAGAAGCGGTGTCTTTGGAATAGGACTCGGCCGCCGTGGCGAAATCGAGCTCGCCGGCCTTAATCTTGTCGAGCACTTCCCGAGCCTGAGCCTCATCGGAGGCCTCAAACAGAATATGGGACGACTTCTTGGCACCGTCATAGGACGTCACGTACGTCTGGGCGCTTTCGAGCACTTCCTCATCGGTAGGCTCCTGAGCATCGGAGCCAACCTGCTCCTGCAGCTGCTGGGAGACAAGCGACAGCTCGATATTCTCGCGATACTCGTCCTCGGTCAGGCCCACGGCTTCCAGAGCCTCGGCCCACGCTTCGTCGGAATCGTAGTGGCCCTTCATCGAGTCAACATACTGCTGAACCTCAGCGGAATCGGCGTTGATGCCGAGGGCCTCGCTGCCCTGCTTCACCAGCTCCTGGTCGACATAGGAGTTGACAATCTCTTCGCGCACGGTTTCGGGGGTGTAGTCGTTCTCGGCAAGCCACTCGCCCCAAGACTGCTCGTCGGTGAGGCCCATCTGGCTGCGGATATCCTCAATAGCCTTGGTGACCTTGTCCTCGGGAATTTCCACACCGTTGACGGTGGCCGCAATGCCGCCCGTGTAAGAGGGGGCCTCGTCGCCCTCGCTGCCCTCGGAACAGCCGGCAAAGCCAAAAGCGCACACGGTGGCCAGCCCGATGGAAGCAAGCGATTTCGCAAGAGACAGCTTCTTCATAAGTACCTTTCTCACAGGTGACGGGGCTGCCAGTTTCAATTCACGGTTGCGTTTTGAGACAGTCCCCGATGATTTCAAAGTGCATTGTCCCACGCATGACGGCACGGTAACAACCGCCGCACAATTTGACCACTTTTGATTCACGGTACGTTGATGAGCCTTTGGAAGAAACCCCATGTCAGCGCTAAGGAAGATGCTCAACTTATGAATAATTCGCCCGTCAGTTTTGGGGAAAGAGAAAGGGGCGACTGACGTCGCCCCCTACGGATGAAGATGAAACCCTTGCGGGTTGGGTGATGACCGAAGCTGCGCGGCTAGTTCTTCTTTGCCTTCTTGCGGTCGACGGCCGAAAGCAGGCGCTTGCGCAGACGGACGGACTGCGGCGTGACCTCCACCAGCTCGTCGTCTTCGATGTACTCCAGCGCCTCTTCCAGGGTGAAGGTGATAGGCGGCGTCAGCTGGATGGCCTTGTCGGCGGAGCTGGAACGCTGGTTGCCCAGGTTCTTCGTCTTCTCGACGTTCACCACCATGTCGCCTTCTTTGGCGGACTCGCCGACGATCATGCCCTCGTAGCAGTCATCGCCCGGCGCCACGAACAAACGACCGCGCTCCTGCAGGGTGTCCAGCGCGTAGGCCACGGCCTTGCCCGTGGACATGGCGATCATGCCGCCGTTCTTGCGACCGGCCATCTCGCCAGTGTAGGGGCCGTACTCCTTGAAGTGGTGGAACAGCATGGCCTCGCCATGGGTGGCGTTCAGAATGCGCGTCTTCAGGCCCATGGTGCCGCGGGACGGGATGGAGAAGGTGAGGTGCGTCATGGTCTCGTCGGAGGCCATGTCCTCCATGATGCCGCCGGCGGTGCCCATGACCTCGATGGCCTTGCCCGCGTACTCGTTGGGCACGTCCACCGTGGCTTCCTCGATGGGCTCCAACTTGCTGCCGTCCTCGGCGGTCTTGTACACCACCTGGGGGCGGCCCACCTGGAACTCGAAGCCCTCGCGGCGCATGGTTTCCATAAGCACGGACAGGTGCAGCACGCCGCGGCCAGCCACCTCGATGCCGGACTTGTCTTCCAGCTCGTTGATGCGCATGGAGATGTTGCTCTCCTTCTCGCGCAGCAGGCGCTCTTTCAGCTGGCGGCCACCGACGATATCGCCCTCGCGGCCCACAAGCGGGCTGGTGGACGCTTCGAACACAACGGCCATGGTGGGCTCTTCCACGGCGATGGGAGCCATCTCGCGGATGGGGTTCTCCGGGTCGGTGATGATGTCGCCGATGTCGGCGTCTTCGATACCGATGACGGCCACAATGTCGCCGGCGTCGGCGGCGGTCACTTCCTGCTTGCCCAGGTTCTCGAAGGTGTACACCTTGCGAATCTGAGCGCGGCGCTCGGCCCCGTCGGGCTTCACTACGAGTACCTGCTCCTTCTCGTGCAGCGTGCCGGAAGAAAGGCGACCCACGCCGATGCGACCCTCGTAGCTGGAGTGGTCAACGGTGCAAATCTGCAGAGCCACGGGGCCGTCGATGTCCACTTCGGGAGCGGGAATCTCAGAGATGATGGTGTCCAGCAGAGGCACCATATCCATGTTGTCGTCATCGGGGCTCATGCGGGCATAGCCGTTCACAGCCGAGGCGTATACCACGGGGAAATCGAGCTGCTCGTCGGTGGCGCCGAGCTCCACCATGAGGTCGAACACCTTGTCCACCGCGCCTTCCGGATCGGCATTCGGACGGTCGATCTTGTTCACGACCACCACAATGCGCAGGCCGCGTTCGAGAGCATGGGACAGCACGAAGCGGGTCTGAGGCTTGGGACCCTCGTAGGCGTCCACAATGAGCAGGGCGCCGTCGGCCATGTTCAGCACGCGCTCTACCTCGCCGCCGAAGTCAGCATGGCCGGGGGTGTCGATGACGTTGATTTTCACACCCTTGTAGGTGATGGAGATGTTCTTGGAAAGAATGGTGATGCCGCGCTCGCGCTCCTGGTCGTTGGAATCGAGCACGCGCTCTTCCACCTGCTGGTTCTCGCGGAACACGTGGGAGGCCCACAGCAGACGATCGACGAGCGTGGTCTTGCCGTGGTCGACGTGGGCGATGATAGCGACGTTGCGGATGTTCTCTTGCTTCATGAATCTTCTTTCGGGTCGTTTTTGGGCGCAGAGATTATAACGCTTGCCTGGGCGTTCGCAGGTTCGAGTAAGCGAGCGCGTTGGTTTTTCGTTGGGGACGGACGGAGGGGCTTCCCGAGCGGGCGGGAGGCGGAGCGACAGGGCGCCTACTCATCGAGCAGCGCCTCGTATTCGCGGCGCTCTTCGGCGAGCTTCGCCAGGTGGTCGTTCAGCGTGTTCAGGTTGCGCTGGGCTCCCAGGAACTGAATGATGCCCCACACCGTGGCGGTTCCGGCCACGGCGGCAATCATGCCCAGGATGCCGAAGGGGCGGCGGATGGTGAGCAGCGTGGCGATGGCGCCGATGGCGGCCATGGCCAGGCCGTTGCGACGCTCGTCGGACACCATGTCGCGCTGGGCCACGAGCTGGGCGCGGGCAGCGGCGATACCGGCAAGGCGCGCCTTAATCTCGGCCTCGGTAAGGTACTCCACTTCCACGCCGTCTTCCACTTCGGTCCAGGAACGGGCCGCGCGGGAACCGGTGCTGCCCGCTGCGGCACCCGTGGAGCCCGAGCGCGCGCTGCGACCGCCGCGGCCGCCGCCCGTGCTTGTGGACAGCAGGTCGTAAGCCTCTTGCAGGCGTTTGAACTGCTCGGTAGCGCGGTTCTGCAGCTTCTCGTTGCCCGCGAACTTGTCGGGATGCAGAATCTGCACCGTTTCGCGGTAGGCGATTTTGATGTCGTCGGCCGTGGCGCCATCGTCCAGGCCGAGTATATGCAAGGCTTCTGTTCTGTTCATGCGAGAATCCTAGCATGATTTGCAGGAAAACGCGGTTTGTTTGCAGTTACCCGAATCACAAAAGCACTTTTTCAGTCTTCGGAGCAAGCTGCCTCGCATCGAAATAAGCCTCGTATGAAAGTTTTCCCTGGTCAGCGAAATGCTTATTGATCAACTCATCTTTCAGGGAGCAGACTCGCTGTTTCGCCCCTATTTCAAAAGTGCAAACAATCGCCTTTTTTCGACGAAAAATCGGACAAAACTTTACTGGATGGAACAAACCTTCTCCCTGCCAGCAGAGCCGCCAATCCGAGCAGCGCCGTCACCGCGGCAAGGGGGATAAGCTCAGCGGCATCTCCTGTCAGATAGGTTGAAGGCAGGGTGCCGCCCGACAGCAAAAGCGGCCCCCAATACAGCAAATCGAAGAGACTATGGAAGGCAATGGGCATTGCCAGCGCAAAGGAGCGGCACGGCTGGGGCAATCTGTCGAAGGGGCTGCGCAGCACGAGCATGGCCATAACCAGACCGAAAAGCGTCGACTGCGCAACCTTCAGCAGCGCCTGAACAGCCGCTATACCGACATCGGCGCCTGATTGCAGAAGAGGTCCGTCGGGAAGAAGATGGAAGAGGCCGAACACCAGGGAGCTGGCCACCATTGCAAAGCGGGCCGGATTCCGGAAAAGGGCGCATGAGGCTTCCCGCTGGGAAAAGGATCGCGCCCAAGACAGGCAGCTCCACAGCAGCACCCCACGGAAGAGTATCTCCTCGACAAACCCCGCCTCCAAAGCGGCAGCTATAAGCTCGCCCAGGCGGCTAAAGTCCCAAACTGTTGAGCCCCCTTCAGCCCACCCCTGGCCCACACCGCCCACCACTGCGGCTAGCAGCACAACTACAAGGGGCAAGCCGAGGCCGGCCGGTATGATTTTGGCGTTTCCCATGGGCCATCATTATAATAGGTACGCTCATACGCGCTACAGGTCCTCATCGAAGGCGGTGCGGATGAGCGATGCCGGCACCGCTGAGCCCATGCCACGCGCCTGCGCGACTATTTTGGCGCCGGTGCATCGAGGCCGCCTGCTCGAACGTCGACGACGGCAACGGCGCGGGTAGTGCCCGCCCGAGCAGAGACCAAAGCGCTGCTGAGGCCAACTGCCTGCCCTGACGGTCGTTCCCTGCGAAAGGATTCCCGTGACCCGCTTGCCCTCTGTTTCCGCATTCTCCTTGAAAGTAGCGGCTATCGTGGGAATGACATGCAATCACGTGGCGAACGTGTTTGGCGGCGCGCTGCCTGGCGAGGCCATGGTGGCACTGTATGCTTTGGGCGGTCTCACCTTTCCCATCATGGCGTATCTGCTGTGCGAGGGCTATCGACACACATCCAGCGTGCGTCGCTATGCCGAACGGCTCGGCGTGTTTGCGGCCATCTCTCAAGTGCCCTATTCGCTGCTGTTCGGGGCGACGGGCAATGTGCTCATCACCCTGCTTATCGGGCTGGGAATGCTATGGACACTTGACCGCGTGAGAAACCGCGTGCTCTGCGCGCTGGTGATGCTCGCGGGGCTTGTGGCGAGCGGCCTTTGCGACTGGGGCGTTATTGGACCGGTGATGATTCTGCTGTTCTGGCATCTGCACGATCGCCCGCGCGGGGTAGCGCTGGCGATGCTTGTGCCGATGGTCGCCTTTGGGCTGCCAGCGCTTTCGTGGGCTCTTTCCGAGACAACGCCGCTGAGCCTTGGCGCACTGGGCTACTACACCGTTGGGTTCGGCTTGGCCACGATGCTCATGCTGAACTACAACGGCCGGCGAGGCCGGCCGTTGAAATGGTTCTTCTACGTGTATTATCCCGCACACCTCATGGTACTGTGGGGGCTTACGCTGTTCTCCTAGAACGTCTGCTGCGCGTTCGGCGCAACGACCGTTTCAGCTTCGGACGCCGTGTTGCCGAGCACCTGGCTCTCGAACGACGCGAGCTTCTGGGTCATGATCAGGCGACGGCGAACCGCAACCACGCCCCACAGAGCCGTGCCGATTGCGCCCATGCCTGCAACCCACGGAGCCGGATCCACCGGAGCATCGAAAGCGCCCAGGGGCACCTCTTCCTCTTCGATGGACGCATTACTGCGAGCAGCCATGGGAACGGCGTCGTTGTCAATCGTTGAGGTAGGGGCAACAGGCTCAGACGCTTCCTCGAGCTCGGGCGCAGGGGCAGCGTCCGGCTCGGGCTCTGAAACGATGGTGCGCTCACCGGCGGCAAAGCCACCGTCTGGCGTGTTATTGTCGTTCGGTGCGGCAGGCGTCTGCGAATTTGCCTGAGGCTGATTGGGACGCTGCGGCGTGGGAACAGTCACGCTGGGGACCGTAATCGAGCCCGGATTCTCAGGTTCGGGCACCGTCGGACGCTGCGGCTCGTTGGGGCCGTTGTTTTCGGGGGTGTTGTTGCCGCCCTGGTTTTCGTCGCCCTCGTGAGAACCATCGTCGGGATTACCCGGAGCCGGCTTTTTGACAACCTTGCCGTCAAGATGCCAGGTCCACGCGTCTGCCGCTTCAAGATAATCGTTTGCGCCACGCTCTGCCTTTAGGTGCATCCATTCAACCTGGGACAAATCGATTTCTCTACCATCTAAGAACTCGATGTCTTTCAGGGCTTCGCCGATCTTCTCCTGCATCTCGCTGCTGATGGCAAACGTTCTCTCGGCTTCGGCCTTGTCCTCGTAGGCAGTGGCAGGATCGATTTCCAGCTGAATCACACCAACGGTGATCCACCCGGAACTGTTAACGATTCCGTCTCGCTTTGCCTGCTCAAGCTCATCACCCGTAAGGCCGGAATCCAGATACACGTAAACGTTCTGAGGCTCCTTCTGAACCTCAGTGCCCTTGTCGTCATCTGCGGACGCGCCAGGCCACTCGACAATGGCCCCTTTGCCCTCATCGGCGAAGGCAAAGCCTGGCTGCAGTGCGCTATTCAATGAAACAGCCAGCAGCGCTGCCAAAGCTAGTGCTGCAAGCTTCCCAAAAATGGTTTTATCCGTTTTGGCAAACCGTGTGATGTCGGTCAAGATCATCACCCGCTTCCTTCCCAAATTCTTACTTTGACAAAGATTGTTTCAGTTTACCAAAAGTTGACGATTTTTCAGCCTTTCAACAGCGTTTTTCGGCATTTTTTGAAGGAACTTTCACATAAGTCTTCCCCGCGTGATGCCTATATTTACTTTGACTAATCCTTAGCGAACAGTGCCATAAGCGCCATCACTTTTCCCTGGCCCCGGACGAGCCCCCGGATGCTTTCAAAGGGACAGAAAACCTAATGAGGATTTTGGAACGCAAGACTCTACTTCTGGCCCAGCTCTCGAAGGAGCTCCTCGCGGTAATCCGCATCGGTCGCGGCGCGGCGGGCGTCCTCGAAGCGGCCGGCATCTTCGGTTGCTATGTACCGAAGTAAACCACGAAGCTGCCCATCAGGCAACTCCTCCCAAGCAGAGGCATTCAAAACCGACCACATGAACCCGTGCCCTAGCTCAACACCGCCGCTTTCTTCCATCCGAGTCGCAGAAATGACGGCGGGAGGTCCCGCTTTGCACCTCCCCCCGCGCCTCAAAGATGTCGCTTGACTAGCCTCAACGAGTCTCCCGCAAGCCTCCTTGTGAGACAATTGCCCAGCCGCCGCACGATGGAGATGTTTGAAAAGAAAGGACGGGCCGCGCGTTGGCGTGGCCCGTCTGATTGGTTGGCTCTGTCGCGGGCTCGAAAAGCCCGCTTGTGAGGTTGACCCCCCCTGGGGCACAGGCCCGGAAGGCCCGCTGGTGGGGCTGACCCCTGGGACGCAAGTCCGAAAGGTCCGCGCGGAGGCTACCCGCCAGCCGCGCCCTCGCGGCGAGTCCTACAGGGCCTGACGGCTCGCTGCCGTCATGGGCTCGGCGGCAGACTCCTCAACACCGAGAACGTATTTCTCCATGTCCTCGAGCTCATCCTTCATACCAAGACGACGCCTCACTACAGCAACACCGTAGATAACGGTAAGCAGAACGCCTATCAGAGCGACCCAGTGCACCCAGCAGTGCGGCTCGTCAAAAGCACCCATGGGCGTCTCGTCCTCGGAGATGGACTCAGGCTCGTTGGCCTCACGCAGCATCGACGTAGCGACTGCTTGCGGTGTGGCGTTGTCCTCAATCTCCTCAGCTTCGGGCGTCACGACGGGAGCCGCTGCCGGAATCGCCGCAGGAGCCACCGTCACAACGGTGGTGGGAGTGGTGGTCGCGGCAGGCGTGGTAGTCGGCGCGGGCGTAGTCGGATTCGCCGGCGTCGTAGGCTGAGCAGGGCCAGGGACATTCGGAACCGAAGGCGTGGTAGGCTGCGAAGGAGCAGCAGGGTCATTAACCGTACGAGACAGCATGAGGTTAATGCCGACGGAAGCGCCGCCCTTGCCAAACGTTGCGTTACCACCATTGTTAATTCGATAGCTGTTCGTTCCTACCTGGTTCAGCAGATCATCCTTAAGCGCCATCGTGTATGTAAGCGTATGCTGAGCGAAAGGCATGTCCTCAAGCGTCCAGACAATGATTCCATTGTTCTCATCATATTGGACGGAGCCAGCCGAGGCGCTTATGTTTCCCATATTGAACTGCGCCGCGTTTACGGGAACCGTAACGGTGTTCGTGCCATACACGGCAGCGAACGCGGCATTCATCGCCTTGCCGAACTGCTCGGTGTTGGTTGACTCGTAGACATTCTCCTTATCGCCGCACACGCCCTTCATTGCATCCATAGCCGTATCGCGGCTTCCGCTAGCGGGCGAATGCAGAACACCGTAGATGGGCACACCAGCTGCCTTGATCTTTGCAGCCGCGTCGGTGCCGTACTGATCTCCGCTACCGTTGGCAGTAGGATAGCCATCGGACAAGAACACCAGTGCCGTATTGCGGCCTTTGTGACCTTGGATTAGTTTAAGGGCTTCTTTAAGACCCAGACCGTAATCGGTGTTCTCGTTGAGCGGCTCCAGCGCCTTGATGTAGCTTTCTGCATCGTTAGCATCCTGAGTGAAGTCAAGCGAAGAGCACGTTTGAGTATCGTTGTGCAAGCCACCAAAAGTGACAAGCGCTACTTGGCAATCGTAGCCCGGAGTATTCAGCAGCGAACCAGTCATGTCCAGCAGCTTAGACTGCATGTCATAGAAACGTGCGTTTTCATCCTTGGGGTTGCCCAACTGCGCCATAGAGGCAGACAGATCGGCAACAAAGATGTAGTCCATCTGCTTCTCGCCCGTGTAGTACGCATCTACCTTGACTTCGGCCACGCCCGAATTGACGTCCTGCCAGCGCGCCTGCTCCATAAGCTGCGTGCCGTTGTCATACTGGTTCCAGTTGTCGCTCTGGTCCAGCGCACCAGCAATCCAGTAATTCCTGTCACCAAGGGTCAATGCTTCAATTTTTTCCGCACTGTCCATCTTGAACTTGCCAGCCAGGATGTTCTGCATGCGCTCCATCATTTCGATGCTGCCGTTATATCCCATCTTAGTCATGTCTTCGACAGTCAAACCCTTAAGGTTCTTGCAGCCATAGAACGCGAAGCCACCAATACGATCACTCACGTTGCGCAAGCTATCAACCGTGCTCAAATTGGAGCAATTCCAGAAGGCGTACTGCTCAATGACATCAATGTTGTTGATTGTCGCAGTGGTCAGCCCCGTGCAATCCTTGAAGGCATACTGACCGATCGATTTAACGTTACTAATCGTTGCGGTAGTCAGCCCGGCACAGCCAGAAAACGCATAACCTCCAAGGTCGCTATCCTTAACAGTAAGGGTCATTCCCTTGGTTCCAGCAGCCTTGAATGGCGGGTAAAAAATCCCTTTTTCTGCGTCGTAGATGTCCGCCTGATCGAACGTCACATTGGTCAAATCCACTTCTTTCAGGTTAGTGCATTTGTAGAAAGCATTTTTGCCAATATGGTCTACATTCGTCATCTTCAACGTAGCTAACGACGTACATGCCGGCAATACATTGTCGCCATAAACCGAGAAGGCCATGTTGCCAATCGTCTCAACATCGCTAATCTCGACCGTCTCAAGACCCGTACAGCCAGTAAATGCCTGCGACCCAACAGACTGAATATTCTTTAACACTACTTTGGTAATTCCAGTACAACCATAAAACGCCGTGTTGCCAACTTCAACGCCGTCAATGTTAATCTCGCTCAGCGATTTGCACCCTAAAAACGCTGACGTTCCAATTGCGCTTACTTTTCCTGACAGAACGAGTTTGCCGAGTTTGCTGCAATTCATAAAAGCCTGAAACCCGATGGTTCCAACGTTATCAAAAGACAGCTCAGTTAGCTCGCTGTGATCCTTAAAAGCTTGGTCAGCGATATTCGTTACGTTAGCAAGAGAAACCTTATTTAGCTTAGTTGCGCCGCCGTATACATTGAAGGCGTTCTTCCCAATCTCTTCAACGTTGCTAATTGCGACTTCTTCAAGATTTGCTGGATTATAAAAGGCGAACTGGTCAATTGTGCCTACGCCGTCTATTTCAAGGCACTTTAAAGCAGTGCAGCTACGGAATGAATACCCAATATGCTTGACATTTTTAATCGTGGCGCTTTCTATTTTAAATTCGGCGAAAGCCTCTTTAGAAATGGAGCCAATGTCCTCAAGAACAAGTTCTTTGGCCGTTCTTTTCCATTGAGACACGTCACTGGAATCAATTACGTCCTTGTTCTTGATAGTTAAGACTCCTGTAGCTTCGTCGAAAGTTACCAGGTCTTTTGTGGGGTTTTCTTCTGTTTGCTCGGTTGACTGGGGAGTAATATCAGTATCTTTTTGCTGATTACTGCGCTGGCTTGCAAAAGCCGAAGCATCGCTTGCTTTGTCTTCAGCCTCATTGTCGGCCAACTCTTCCGCTGTCGTGTCAGCAATTTGATTTTCCAACTGAGAAACTTCGACTTCCTTGAGAGCGTCTTCGCCTTCAGCTGCTCCCGCAAAGTCTGTGAACATAGATACGTTCAAAAACGAAAAAGTTAGTAGAGCTGATAGGAGGATGGAAACGCCCTTACCCTCTTTGGCGTTTCGCGCGTCTAAGAAACGTGCACCTAATTGCATGTCTCTTTTCCTTTCTCTCTCTGGCTTTTATCGCATGACCTTGCGGCCTTGGTTGCTTTTGCCCTCTTTTTCTGTTACCAGTGGTGCACTTTACTGTAATTGATTTGAAAGAAATTGATAGCGACTCTCGAAGTGCTATTCCGAGCAGAAGAAGCCGAATCTGATACTCTTTTTGCTTTTTGACCTTGGGTTTTGTTCTTTGCTAATAGGCCTTTGGGGGAATTTAAGTTGAAAGGTCACTGATAGGGTATCGCTAGGCTTAATAAGCCCTTCGCTCTCTTTGCTGGCACAATCCCTGTTGCCAAAATGACTCTTGTATACCCAATCGCCAGTTCGGCATAGGTGAGACAACGAAAAGGTGTGTTCTGTAACCTAGAAAGCGACACTTGGGGGTGCTGACGTTTTCCAACCCAAAACATCTTATGCGGCAAGCCCCAGCGATTTTCTGTATTGCATGGGACTCATGCCTCCCGATGACGGCTTTACTCTCTTCTCGCTCGTGGGCGTGGATATCTTCCTTGACGGGGTTGGCCATATGCTCCCGATGCCAGTTGCAGAGCGATCCTCTGAAAGGGTACCCCAGCTCGTTGATGACGGACTGCGGACTGAAGTCGAACTTGACGAATAGCTCGATTGGCCTAAACGCGCCTCGCGTAAACCGCAGGCGAGAGAAAAGAAAGGACGGGTCGCGCGTCGTCGCGGCCCGTCCGGTCGGTCGGTTATGTCGTAAGCCCTAAGCAACCAACAGGGCGGCCAGGTCCTCGCGGGAGGAGAAGGGGCGCGGCTCGGCGTCCGGGTCGTGGACGGGGAGCACCTCGCCCTCCCACACCTCGCCGTTGCGCTCGAACTTGTGCGAGCGAACGACCCACAGGAACGAGGGGCGCACCCGATCGTCCAGGTCGGCCACTTCATCGGGGAAGGCCTGACCGGACAAGGTGCGCTCGAGCGCTCCCAGCGCGGTCTCGCCAGCATCGGGCATGACGACGCCCGCCTCGGGGTTGTACACAACGCCCTCGCCAACAAAGGCAAGGCGCATGCGCTCGCGGCGCTTGTTCTCGGCCCAGTAGATGGCACCGATCACAGCAGCCACGGCAACCCACCATACTACAGCCACGATTAGGTCAAGCGGGTCGTCCACATGGTTGAATCCCAGGGCGAACCATGCCCACAGCAGAATCCCGCAGGCGACAGCCGCGACTGCCGTGATGATCCAGTTGGATATTCTCATCTCAGTCTCTCCTTTCAGGGAAGGGGATGCGGCCTCGCCGCACCCCCGCGGCTTTTCTTACAGGGCCTGATGGCCAGCGACGGCCACAGTCTCGGTCTCGGCATCCTCGACGCCGAGGACCTGCTTTTCCATGTCGTCAATTTCGTTGGTCAGACCAAGGCGACGACGGACAACAACGATTCCGTACACGGCGGTGAGCAGGATGCCGATGAGCATCACCCAGTGCACCCAGCAGTGCGGCTCGTCGAAGGCGCCCATGGGCGTGCCCTCGTCCTCGATCTGCTCGGGAGCCTCGGCACGCGGCGTGGCAGCCTGCGGCGTCGCGTCGTCGGCGATGGCCTCAGCAGCCGGAGCGGCCGGGGCCGGCGTGGTGGTCACTACCGTCGGCGCGGCTGCAGGTGTCGGTGCAGGCGCCGGTGCAGGTGTCGGTGCAGGCGTCGGATTCGTAGTCGGGTTCGTAGCCGGCGTCGGGTTCGTAAAGGTGCGATAGTAGCGCAGAGTTACTGCATCATTTTTGCCTTCCGCTACCGTCAAAGAGCCATTAGCCTGAGTGAGAACGTAATTAGAACCATTATATGAAGGATGTCCGACCATGTCCGCCGCACGAACGGCAGTGCCAACAGCTGCCGTGCGAGTCTCAGTGTACGTACCATCAAGCACACCGTTGGTATAGTACTCATGAACGACTCGATAAGATCCCATTACAACAGGTGCTGTCACCGTACGGGAGAGCTTCGGAGTAACGACACTTGCTCCTCCGAAATCAAACGAAGCATTGCCGTGGTTGACATCGAAGATAGAAGTTCCGATTATCTCAGCATTTTCTACTGTAAGGCTCATCTCGTAGGTAAGGGTGTGCTTAGTGAACGGCATGCCCTGAATTGCCCACGTGATGGTGTGGCTATCGGAATCGTAGCTTGCCTCGCCGGCACTAGCAGAAACCTCCAAGTTGGCTACATTTTCAAATGCTTCATTCACTGGGATAGTAATAGTACGTGCTCCATACACAGCAGTAAACGCCTCGTTCATTGCCTTGCCAAAGGACTGAGTGTCCGTGGACTCGTATACAGCGTACTCGCCGCATACGTTTTGCATAGCCGTAAGCGCCGCGTCATGAGCAGATCCCGGTGAGTGCAAGACGCCATAAATCGGAACATTTAAATCACGGATAACTTGAGCAGCTGCGGTGCCAGCCATATCGCCAGACCCGCTCTGATTCGGCTGGCCGTCCGAAAGGAAGACCACTACCGTGTTTCTGTCAACATTGCTTTGGGCCAGACTACTGGCTGCCTGCATTCCCAGCCCATAATCAGTGTTCTCGTAAAGAGGCTCAAGGCCGCTTATGTGAGCTCTTACTGCCGCCAAATCGCTCGTAAACGCTAGCGTCTTGCTCGTGCCGGGCGTACTTGCGTCCAAAGCACCGCCAAAAGTGACAACGGCTATGCGGCAATCATACCCCTTGGAGCCAAGCAGGTTGTTTGCCATGTCTAACAGTTTAGATTGCATGTCATAAAAACGAGAGTTTTTATCTGCAGCATTTCCAAGCTGCGCCATTGAGGCTGAAAGATCTGCGACGAAGATATAGTCCATCTGCTTTTCGGCAGTGTAGTACGCATCGACCTTTACTTGAGCAACCGATTTGCCTTCGTCGATCCAGCGAGCCTGCTCAACAAGCTGAGTACCATTCTGGTAAGTGTTCCAGTTTTCCGACTTCGCAACGTTGCCGCTGTCCCAGCCGGACTCAATTTGCAGCTCTTTAATCCCAGGCGCGGCATCGAGCTTGAATGTACCCTTTAGAATAGATTCAACACGGCCCATGACGTCGCCGTAATTTCCGTTGAAACCCATCTTCGTGATGTCTTCAACCGTCAAGCCCGTAAGGCTCTCGCAACCGTAAAATGCAAAACCGTCGATTCTCCCAACATTTTCCAAACTATGAATTGACTCCAGATTGGTACAGTGCTGAAAAGCATAGGTGCCAATAGTACCAACCCTGTCAAGCGTTACTTCATTTAAACCGACGCAATAAAAGAAGGCCTGATTACCAATAATGCCAATGTTCTTAAGACTGACGTCTTTCAGGTTTTGACAATATATAAAGGCCTGCGTTCCGATAGTCTCCGTACCATCGATATGGAGCGTTTCTAGCTCAGAGTACGTGCCATTTGAACCATAGCCATAAAAAGCTTGTTCCCCTATGGTTGTAACATTCGTAAGATCTACTGTTTTTAGGGCAGCAGCCTCCCAGAATGCTAGTTTTCCGATCGATTTGGTCTCGTTTATGCTCACTTCTTCCAACGCAGAGCAACGCCAAAATGCTCGATCGCCGATAACCCCGACGTTGGACGCGTTCACCTTCTTGAGACTGTCGCAGCAGAATGCTTGCCTCGCTATCGTGTCTATGTTTTCAAGCGTCAAGCACCCAATGACAGAATCTGCAGTGCTAGTGGTGAAATCGTCATCGAACACGCTTGTCTCAACCAACCCAATATTCCGCAAGACGACATTTACAGCATTGCTCTTTGCATCATCGCCAACTCCTCTACCTATTTTAGAAAGCGCAGACGAGCCCAGCGTCTCAACACCATCAATAATGACCGTCTTGATGTTCGGGCATTCGTACAAGAGGTTGGCATATATTACTTTGGTTTCTTTACCTTGGTCGCTTACCAGCTCAAAGCTCTCCAGATTTGAACAAGATTGAAAAGCTCCACTCCAGATTTCTTTGACGTTGTGCAGCTTTACTGTCTTCATCGCTTTGCAGTGTGCGAATGCGCCGGAGCCTATAAAGTCGCCCTCAAAATTCAGCTCCTCGAACGCAGCACCCAGAAAAGCGTACGCATCAATATGGGAGACATTCTCTAAGTCAATATCTTTCAGTTTTGGGCAGCGCATGAATGTTGAGTTGCCAATCCAAGTAACCCCTCCTATCTCGACTTTCTCTAGATTGTCGCATCCTTCAAAAGTGGCCTTACCCAGAGAGGTGACAGTGTCGCTCAAGACCAGGCTCTTAATGTCCTTTTTTATCGCGTAAAAAATTGTGTCCCAATTTTCTTTCACCTGGTGAACTTTATTCTCTTGCAAAAATTCTATGGTGATTTCACCCTCGAAGTTGATGGTCAAGGTACCTGTTGCTGAGTCGTACACCATCACTTGCTCGTCTTTTTTTGCATCTGCGGACTCTTCAATTTGCTTGTCGGCTTGCGCTTCTTGATTTATCGCCTCTTCCGACGCCTTATCTCCGATAGAGCCCGTTACTTCATTAGCACCGGAAAAGCTCTCACTCGTTTCGGAAGTTCCAGCCTGGTCGACCTTTACATCCTCGACGGTTTCATTCGCCTTGAATCCCCTATTAGCCGAATCGTCGTTTCCAGTTTCGACCAAATCATCCTGTCCAGCCGAATCGTCAACCCTAACACCGTGATCGACTGATTCGCTAATAAATTCGATGCCCGTCGTCTCGCCCGTCGTCTCTTCCGCGGCGTTGGCGAAGTCCGTGAACATGGTCACGTTCAGGAACGAGAACACCAGCAGCGCCGACAGCAAGACAGAGATGAACTTGCCCTCGGCGGTGTTTCTCGCGTCCATGAACCGCGCGATGGTCCGCATACCCCACACCTTCTTTCTCTACTACGTTTGCTTCTACGACTCTTTAAATACCGTCTGCTCATCAGCCGGATATTTAACGTACGTACTGACAGGGTTCCGCCCTGCCGGCGGGAGACGGGCACTGAAGCGCCGCGCTCAATGGCTTCCTGGGCTAACCATAAATTGGTTAGCCGTTAGAAAAGCGTTTCGTTTGGGCCCTTTCGTTGCCTTCGCGTCACGCGTCGTACACCCGCGCGTTACGAGTGACTAGAACCACTTTATCTATCTGGGAAAACTTTTCCATTAACGATATTAGTGTTTTAGTCAACAATAAGTAGCCTTCTTACAATTTCAAGGCTGTGAACTGGTCTTTTACAGGCAAAGTTCTGATATAGCAGAATTTTTTAGACATGCTAATGACAGGGCAAAGAACGGAGTAAAAAAGCCCTAAACGAACTAAACCAAAGCGCAACGATAGTTTTGAAGGGGTGAACGGTTTTGATTTTGTAAGGTTTTTGGGGATAACTTGAAGCGAGAACACCCCACCGCAGCTAGGCGCCGAGACAGTCAGTAAGAAGATAAAGACACCTCATCCGACCCAGGCGCTTCGCAGCGCAGCGGGCTACGATTTGCGAGCGGAAAGACCGGAAAGGACAGAACCTATGGCACAGAAGGCGGCGGCCATGAGGACGATCCAGCCGAGGAGGAGCTTACCCGGCGTGCTGGCAAGCGCCATAAGGAAGTAGCCTAGGTAGGGAATATGGAAGGTGACGCGGCCCAAAACGTTGGCGTAGGGGACGGGGCGCACGTCGAGGTCTTCGTTGGCGTCGCCTTTGGTGACAAGCTCGGCGCGCTCGGCATCGACGGCTTCCACGCGGTGCACGATGACATCCTGGTCGCGCCAAAAGGCGGCCACATCGCCCGGGGCCAAGTCGGCACCGCCGACGGGCTCAGCGTAGACAAGGCTGCCCGTAGGATAAGCCGGTTCCATAGATCCGGAAATGATAGCGTAGGACTGCAGGCCCATGATACGCGGGGCCACCGACGCAGTGATAGCCACAGCGGCCAGCGCCACCAAGACAAGCGCGCCTAAAGTTGTGAATAGGCGCGCAAGGGCGCGATAACGAGCAAGCCGCCGCTCGACACCATGGGAGAAGGCGTCGGCGGCGGCTTGGGTTTCAGAGGCGGGTGTTTGCATGGGGCTATTGTCCCACACTTTCCGCGTTACTCCTCGGCCGCGGGCTTGTTGTTGCGGCGGGCGATTACAAGGATGATAGCGATAAGCGCGGCAATGACACCAGCGGCAATGGCCCAGGGGATCCACGCGGTGTTGGCCGCCGGCACCTGGCTGCCGAGCTGCTCGCCAGCGGACAAGGCATTCTCGTTGTCATCAATACGCTCAACGCCGGGGGCGGCCAGAGGCGTACCGTCGGCAGCGAGAAGCTCTTCGCCATCGGGGGTGACAAGGCCCGCGCCGGGCTCGCGCACGCCGCCGTCTGCCGCACCGGCTTCGGCGCCGTCAGCTGCGCCGGGCGTGACGACCGTAGTGTAGGCGCCGGAAATGGTGTTACCGGTGCCCGCGCCCTGACCGTCTCCCGTGCCCTGCGGCGGGTTCACGGTGATGTTCACCGTGCCGTCGGGCTGCAGCTCGGTAGAGGCGTTGTCGGCCAGGCGGGTATAGCGGAACTCCACCACATTAGCGGACTCGTCCTCACTGAGCGTGAGCAACACAAGCGTCGCCTGGGGCAGATAGTTCTCAATGTAGCGCGGCGCGGTGGCCGGGGTGTCGCCGATGTCACCGAAGAACGTCTCGGACTCGCGCAGCGTCTCGCCCGTTTCCGCATCCACGTAGTTCACCGTGTAGGCGACGCGGTTGGCCATGATGCCGTAGGCGACGACGAAGTCCATGTCCTCGGTGATGGCAATACCGGGAGCGGGCACGCCGTCAACCAGGGTGTCCTGCTGGTCAACCATGACGCCATCGGCGTTGGGGCGCGCGTAGTAGATGGTCTCCTCGCCAATTTTCGTGGCGCCATCGCGATTCTTGTCGGAGCGCACGTTGTCCAGCGCGGCCAAGCGAATGCCCTTAGCGTAGTACTTGCTGTCTTCGGGGACCTCGATGGAGATGCCGTCGAAGGAAAACGCCGTGCCGGGCGCGACGTCGGCAAACGTGAGCTGGGTCTGGCCCGCCTCGGTGCCCTGGGCCAGCGTGCCCTGGTTGCCGCTGAACACCGACACCGTGTAGGTAGTGCCCGCGTAGGCCTTGGCCGGGGCCGGCTGCACATCGCTCTTGCTCTCAGAATCGGCAAACGCCGCGGGAGCGGCCAGCGAGACGGCCATCATAGTGGCGCACAGCACCGCCAGGGCGCGGCGGCCGAGGTTCATCTTCTTCATCGGGCCTCGCCCTCCTCAATCTCGTTCTTACGGCGACGCACTGCAGCCACCACCAGCATGGCACCCGCGACGATAACCACAGCGGCGATGATACCGATGGGCAGCATGTCGCCAGTTTGAGCCAGTCGCTCAAGCAGCGAAGGTTTTTTGTTGGTGTTAGAACTCTCGTTATCCTCTGGATTCTGCGGATCACCGGAGCCGGAGGTGCCCGGTTCGTCGGTGGGCTCGGCAGCGAAGGACAGCTTGATAACCGCCTCGGAATCGAAGTAGGTGTTGCCGTGGGTCTCTCCATCGAGGGCCACGTCAAGCTGCATAGAAGCCTGGGCGCCTGCGGCCAGCGTATCCAGGAAGAACCATTCGGTCGTGCCCGAAGTGGCGTCCTTCAGGCCCTCGGTGGAGCCCGTGTTCGCATCGCCGGAAACCACGTCGTTGGTGAGGATGACCTTCTTCTCGCCGGCCGGGGTGATGAACGTGAGGCGGTAGCTGTAGGAGCCGCCCGAGGCGTTCACCTTTTCGAAAGTCTCTTCCATGGTGGCGAGCACTTCGTTGCACATGTACCAATCGGCAGCCGTGGGCGCGCTTTCCTTCAGCGTAATGGTGAACTGTGCGGCATCGCCCGGCTGCAGGCCCGCGATGGTTTTGGTGATGTTCGCGGAGTTGTTGTCGATCATCTTGTCGCCGGTGAACTCGACGGTCCAGTCTTTGGCGTAGGTTTTCGCAAAGGCCGGCGTGGCGGTGATGGCGACGCAGGTAAGCGCCAGGACGATGGCCGCGAACACAGCGAAGGCGCGGCGCATGGTGGTAGTCATCGCGACCCCCTATTCCTCGCCGGACCAGTCAAGGCCCTCGTCAGCGAACTGGGTGACATCGATGCCCCACGCACTTTTTGCGGCGGCGACGGCGTTGTTCACCTGCACGGAATCAACCTGGGCATCCAGAGTGAGCCAGCAGGAGGCGTAACTTTCCACGGTGTTCTTAATGCGGTCGCTCACCCTGATAGCGGTGACAGCCGGCTGCGCGGCTGCCTCGCCGGGGGCGAGCACCGTTTTGTAGTAGAACACCTCGCGCTCCGGCGTGCACTCGGCCTCGGAGCGGACCCAGTACTTGGCGGACTCGGCGTCGAAGACGAGCTCGATGAGCGACGGATCGAGGGAGAACGTCTTCGTTGCGGAATCTGCGCTTTCCCCTTCGGACCAGTACTTGCGCACGGTGAGGCGCACGTACTCGGGCATGCCCTCGGCGGCGGTGCCTTCGGCGGTTGCTACATCTTCGGAGATGTTCTTCACGGACAGCAGCTCGGTGTAGGCCTTGCCAGGGATAAGAGAGGTTCCCTCGGTTTCCGCGTCTTGCTTGGCGATTTCTTCAACTACCTTGTCGAGCTTCAAATCGCCCACGCCGCTGCGGATGTTTTCGTTCTCGGTTCCATTCTCGGTGAGGGCGACGCCGATGTGGGTCTGCGCGATTTCGGCCTCGTACTCAGGGCTGAAGTAGGTGAGCGCCGAGCGAGCCGGGGTGGCGGCCATCATAGCCAGGCAGCCCACCAAGGCCGCCGCCAACACGATAAGCGTGACGCGCTGCGTTTGGTTGAGGTTCTTGAACGTCTTCAGCATGGGCTACTCACCGTCCTGGTTCTGCGCGGCGGTATCGTCGAAGGCGACGGCGCCGATGAGTCTCTTCTCGCCCTCGGCGAACTTGCCCAGCTTCAGGCCGCCAGGCGTGTAGAGCTCGGTCGAAGTGCACTGCTGCACAACGACGATGTCGAAGGCGGGAACGTCCTTGCTCTCATCGATGCTCACATCCACCTTGAGCTTTGAGGTAAAAGCACCGGGAACGATGGGGCTTGTGTAATACCACCAGCCCTCTTTGTTGCCCTCTACCGACTGAGTCCAGCCCGACCCGGTTTCAATTGCGGTTTCACCGTCATCGGCGACGGGGAAAATTCCGACCGTAACGCCATCGATGGTAGGCACGAAGATCTTCACGCGCACCATGGCGTCCACCTCACCGGTGTTCTTTACCGAGATGATCTTGCTCAGATTGTCTTCGTCTTTTTCTTCTTCTATTTCCGTCGAGGGAGGATTGGGATAGTTGAAGGCAATCATGCCGCTCGCGCGGTTCGTATCGGTGTAGTAAGCCCAGGCCGTGCCTGCGGCGGCTCCCATGGAGACCACCAGAGCCACTGCCAGCGCTGCCGCCATTCGACGTCCAAAATGCTTGCGCGCCATGGCTACCTCCCCTCTTCCGTCGTCAGTTCATCCCAACGGTCAGCGTAGTTGGTGTCTGGCGTGTAGGAGAACTCGCCTTTCTCGTTCTCTGCATAGTGATTCACCACGCCCGTACCATAGTGAGTCCCTTCGGAGTAGTTTTTGAATTCGACCGGATTCTTCTTGGCGTTTTCGAGGGCGTCTTCCTTCGCCTTTTCGAGGGCTTTTTTGCGTGCTTCCTCCAAAGCCTCAGGCGTAGACTCAGTCTTGCCGGCCTCAATAGCCACCGTCTCGCGCTTCACCTGGACAATGCGCTTGTTAGCAGCAACCTGCTCGTCCTTGAAATTGTCGCCGCTATAGGAAATCTCCTCAATAACGTACCAGCCTTCGGGAATGTCCTCGAGAATACGCGACACCGAAGACTCCTCCCCTGCCTTAAAGGTGAAGCCCACGATATTGCGATAGATCTCAAGATCTTTCACCTCGCGCTTAGCCGCGTCTTCATCACGGTAGCCGACCACATTGAACACTGCCGTAGCGGAGCCATTGGCCTTGTTGAAGCCCTCAAGACTCTTGTTAATCTGCAGGGCTGCAAAACTGGTAGAGCTAGGCTCCTTGGAATCGTCCTGGTTTCCCGGAGCCTGGAAGTCGTAGCCCACAGCGATGCGATCGTTGCTCGTGATACCCGCTCCGTTGGTGTTGGAGTAGTTGCCGGTGAAGAACAAACGGGCCTCAGCATAAGCAGCGGCAATGGCGTCGGGATTGGGATGCGCCGCAAGAGCTAAGTGGCGAGAAGCCTTCACGTAGGCCGCGTTCTCAGGAGCGAGCTCGCCCGGCTCGATTACGCTCACCTCAAACTCGCGCTGGTCCTTGAACGCCTTGATTTTTCGGGTTTGGTTTTTCTTGAGGCCGGTAGAGGGGAGAGTCTCATCAGAAAGAATGATGAGATACTCGTTGTAGCTACTGTCGGTTTCTCGGACATATTCAATATCTTCGATGACCGCAGTGCCCGATGGCGAATCTTCATTATCCCCCATCGAGAAAACTATCCCGTAACCCTTAACAGTTTTCAATTGATTTGAAAGGCTCTTAGGCGCATGGAGAGTGATTGTGTTTTTGCCTTCCTTTTCTGAGTTGTTTGGTGTGTAGAGCATGTTCAAGAAACGTTCATTCACTGAACCGTTAATGTTTATGATATTTATGGTATTGCCAGGGTCTTTATATTTAACTCTCTTGCAGACAATCATGCCCTTGCTGATGTCCCCATCGGTGTGACCGGTCCAGTTGTAGGCGCCTCCGCCGAGCATAGACCCAAAGACCGTAGCATCCTGCGCACAGTAGAAATCGGCAGACTCGGAAGGCTCCGTGATAAGGTAGTTGTCCTCTGTCCATTCCGGATGTCCCCAGCTCTCGAGAAGCTTTTCTTTCTTCTCAGTGCCGTAGTCTTTCTCGTACTTTGTAAGGTTGAAGTTCCACTTGTCGCCGTACTCGTTGGGGTTAGTCGTGACGTTTTCTCCCAAGGCCGTGTTACCGAAGACGGCCGCATCGGAAGAAAGGACAGCGCCATTCGTGCAAACACCGACTCCGCCGCCAAAACCACGCGCCGTATTTTTAGTGACAAGCGGGTGGTAGACGAGAATGCCCGTCGTGCAGGCCAGAGGCTTCGATGAATCCCACATGGCGTGCTCGAGGAAGAGGCCGCCTCCACCGTAATCGAATTCGGTAGCCGTCATGTTGTTGGTCACGTAGCCACTCTTCACATAACTATTGTCTTTGAGCGCGCGGCCCGGCTTGTAAGAGGTACGCGCGAAGATGCCGCCGCCCTCGCTTGTACCCGCAAAGTTCGAAGAAATCGTAGCCGATTCAATCTGAAGAAGCGGCTCAACATATCCGTACTTGAAGTAAGTCACCATCAGACCGCCGCCGCCATCGGCAGCAAAGTTGCCGGTGATAGTAGCACCATCGACCGTTACTTTGTCGCCCGAGAACACAGCTCCTCCACCACCGCGGCCAGCTTTCTTTATTTCCCCAGCTATATGGCTAGCGCTTTTGTCATTGTCTGCACGGTTGTTAGTGAGCATCACATTCTCGGCGAGAACGAGCGTATTTTGGTTGTAATCCGTGTTCAATCTGTCGGGCAAGCAAATTGCGCCGCCGTTGCCACCGGCCACATTGCCTGAGAACACGCTGTTGCCCTGAGCGGTAACGGTGCTTCCGTTTTCGGCGTAGATGGCGCCGCCAAGACAAGTGCTGTCAAAGCTTGTCTCATTAAAGGTTTTCAGGGCCGCCTTTCCCGCTTTGTTGCCAGCGAGCAGCGCCTCACCTTCGATGGTTACTTTGGATTTGCTTGCGTAGATGGCGCCGCCGTTGTTGTTGTCGTCGTCGTCGCCTGCGGCCGTGTTGCCCGCAATAATCGCGTCGCCCTTGACGGCGATATCTGCCTTGGTGGCATTGATAGCGGCACCGTTTTTACCGCGGCTGCCAACGAGGAAGCCACCGCTTACGACAACGTTACCTTCGTTGACCTTAATAGCGCTTTCGCCGTCTGTCTGCGTAAGGCGGCCGCCTTCAATGTTCAGCGTGCCGTTCTTCTGCACGTCAACAAGGTTCGAGGTGCCTGTGGCCTCAATAGCGCCCTTCGCAGGCAGCTTGAGAGTGTATTCATAGATGTACTCTTTAGTTTGACCCTTGGCGGGCATATCAGGATAGGAGAACGTCTTGTAGTAGTTCAGGAGCAGGTCGCCATTCTCGTCGACTCCATATGTAGCAGTCTTGCCGACCATAGCTTCGAACTCGTCTGGCTTTTCTGCAGGACTGGGCAGCGGCTTGCCGTCAAGCGTGGATTCTTCCTTGTCTGCATTTTTAGGCTTGTTGGGAACTGTTACCGCCTTGGCTCCTTCGCGGCTGTCGGTGATGGTAAAGATTGCGCCATCCCCGACCGTGAAAAGACTTCCCGTGCTTTCAACCTTGATATTGTGACCATTGAGGTCGAGCGTCTTGGTCCCAACAATCGCAATAGTGCCCGCGGCCACCTTGATATCCTCATGCAAGACAGCCTCGTCAGTGTCGACCTTCCCAGTCAGGATATTGACGAGGTCCTCCCAGTTGCTCACATTCCCCTGCTTGGAATCGGTAGTGGCGAGAGTTACCACCACGAGGGCGTTGTCGGCGCCGGCCTGCTGAAGAACGGCCTTTTCGATAGTGTAAGTTCCATTCTCAGCAACGATAGCGGCAGCGTGAACCGTAGCCTGCTGGTTCTCATCGTCAGCTTCTACGGAATCGATGCCGGAAGCCATAGGCGTAGCGTCCTCTTCGACGACCTCCTCTTCGGCGTTCTGGGTTGCCGGAGCATGTTTCTCGTCATTCACAGCTTCCTGCTCATGCTTCTTCCGAAGAGCCGCCGCGGCCTCGGGAATGGGGGCACCAGCTCCTTCAAGGTAGATAATTCCCTCTTCCGTAGTGGTCGGCTCCGATTCGGCCGAATCGTCTGCCGAATCTCCCTCGGTAAGGTCATCAGAAGTTTCCTCTTCGCTGATTTCGCTCTCCTCCGTCGTAACGAGGCCGGAACCGGGCTGCTTGGAGCCCATGGTCTGAGCCTCGGGCGCTGTTGCAGCTGCTTCGGTGACGTAGCTCACGGCAAATTCGGTGTCGGGGCTTTCCGCCTTGATGGTGAAGTTCAAGTCCGAGCTCGTGGACGCCTGATAGGACTCCTTGGTTTGCGACGTGAATTTCTTGTCGCCCACCATGACCTCCACATTGTCCTGAGCAATTTCGAAACGCACTTCCACCGTGGTGTCGTCGGCCACAGCCTGGGGCGCACCCCACAGGTGGAAGTAGCTCATAGAGGCAACAAGGGCCGCTGCCACAGAACAGGCAACGACCTTCTTGGCCATAGATGTACTGCTTGCGAAGCTTCGGCTGAACGCGTTCATGTGCTCACCGTCTCCTCGTCGCTCCTCGTTTGGCCGCCCCTTTGCGACCAGTTTTCCTCATCTCTCCAGTGCCTGGCCTCGCGAAGTGCTTGACAGACACGTATACGCGCGCGAACTCTCTCACTTTCGCGCGCTTCGGAAGGTTTCTTTAAAAGAGAACTCAGGTCGACCCCTCTAAGGTATGACCTGCTCTTTCCTCCTTGTATGATGAAGGCTATTCTAACCTTCGCGACGAACTATTGTCTAGTCGTCAACAGAAGGTCGGTTGTTCTTTTCTGAAGGAACCTTCTGAGGTCGAGAATAAGATATATGTGAGCGAATGTCATTATTTGAAGGGTATTTGACTGCCATATGCTAGGGTATCGAGAGGTTATTATTTTGAAATTATGCCGCTCGGCGATCTTGAGTGGCTAAAAAACAAGGCGAACACCCGAAGGTGTTCGCCTAATTCTTCTATGGTGGAGCGTAGGGGGATCGAACCCCTGACCT
>CANEDU010000004.1 GCA_947426355.1 uncultured Adlercreutzia sp.
GATGGCCGCCACCGAGGGCAGGCACTTGGCGGAAACGGCCTCGGCCAGCGTCGGATCTTCCGAAGGAGCGATCACCGTGGTCTCGCCGGTGGTCGGATCGGTAATAACCTCGGCAGCGCCGGAATTGCCGCCCGACCCCATGGCGCCCGTCACGCCCCAAATGCCGAAGGCGAGCACGCAGGCCACCAGGGCACCGGCGAACGCGATGAGGAAGGTTTTGCCGCCGTTGCCCTTGGGCGCGGCATGCTGGGCGTGCACGGCCACCGGCTCGGCCTCATAGGTTTGGGCGGTGCCGTGGGGCTGACCGGCATAGGTGTGCTGGGCCGCTCCGGGCGCCTGCTGGGCTTGATAGCCGTAGCCCGGCTGGGCGCCATAGGCCTGCTGTCCGCTGTGGGGCTGGGCGCCGTAGGGCTGAGCGGTATGGGGAGCCGGAGCCGACGGCTGCGTGGGCTGCAAGGGCGTCGGCTGCCCGTTGCTAGGCTGGCCCGCATGCGGCTGGCCGGCCGGCCCGCCCAAGGGGGTGGGAGTGTTGCTCATATCGGTCATGGAAGTCTCCTTCTAAAGAGGGTTTCCCTTTTGCTGGGGCAAACCTTAGCACGCTGCTGGGCATTTCCACCGACATGGCAACCCATCGTCACGCTTGCGTCACGGATATACACCAAACGGTGTACTTCCAAATCTGCCCTGGCGATGCGCCCCGTGGCCCAAGAGCACCAAGCTGTAGCTAGGACAGCTCCGAAGGCGCAATGCCAATGGGACCGACGGTAATTTCTCCGTCGCGATAAACGACTTCGGTCACCGAGCCGTTCTTGATCTTCGGCGAGTCGCCCACTCGATCGCGCGCATAGAGAAACACCACCGAGCGAATGAGCAGCGCATGGCTCACCACGAGCACATTGCCGCCGCCGTGGCGTTCCACCGAGCGGCCGCAGTCTTCCAAAAACGACCCGATGCGCTCTGCGATAGCTGCAAAGTTCTCGGCCCGCTGAGTGCTGTCACGCAACGCCAGATAGTCGGCAATCTCATTGAGCCGACGATTCTGGTCCTGGCGCGGAATGTCGTCGCCGAACAGATCGAACAGGCGATTGCGCAGGCGCAGCGCGGGCTCTCCTTCAAGTTCGCCGAAGCACCACTCGCGCAAGCGCGTATCCGTGCGCACGGGAAGGGGCGTTGTCAGCCGCGGACCGTATTGATGCGTCGAAAGAGCATAGGCCGGGTAATCGACCCAATCCAGTTCGTCCAATGTTGGCGCCCACGCCTCAGAAACCTTGAGCCACTCCCTATCGGCAGGCGAGGCCGCATCGGTATCGGCCACAAGAGAGTGAGGGCGCAGGCAACCGCGTGAACGGAGAAACTCTTCAATGGCCTCCGCTTGGTCGATTGCGTCGGCGATGCCCAGGTCGTACAACTCATCAAGGGCGTCGGCCTTCACCTGGTCGCTTGGCACGGGAAGCCCGTTGCTTAACCGCACGTACTCGTTCTCGCGCGCTTCCAGGGCAATGGAGAGCGTATCTTGGGCACGGCCCGCATCGCTTACGCAGGCGCCGACAAAGGGCACGTTTGCCAGACCTTGGCCCAGCTTATAGGCATCATAGATGCCCGCGGACGTAAGCGGCGCATCGCACCAGCCCTGCACCAGGCTCCGCATGTTGAAGAGGGTTTCGCCATGGCGGGCGAAATAGAATGTGACCGTCACGAGAGGCCCCCCTTCAGGCGTACCAATTCCTGCCGACGACGCGGTCGCGGAGGCGGAAGCTACCGGAGGGCTGTGCCATCGCGCGCACCCTAATGGCGCGCTTCAAACTGTGCCATTATGCGCCGCCTGAAGACGCAATGCAAGGGCCTGCAGGCAGGCGGCACGGCCGAGGAAATGCGGCGGCGCTAATCGCGATCGTAGTTGGAAAGGAAGGCGCGGGTGCGGTCGTGCTGGGGGTTGTTGATGACCTCGTGGGCCGACCCCTGCTCGACGATAACGCCGCCGTCCATGAAGATGAGATGGTCTGCCACATCGCGGGCAAATCCCATCTCGTGGGTGACGATGACCATGGTCATATGCTCGGCCGCCAAATCGCGGATGACTTTCAGCACCTCGCGGGTCAGTTCCGGGTCAAGGGCGCTTGTGGGCTCGTCGAAGAAGAGCACGTCGGGGTTCATGGCCATGGCGCGGGCGATGGCCACGCGCTGTTGCTGACCGCCGGACAAGTCGCACGGCACCATGGATTCTTTGTCCGCCAGCCCCATGCGAGCCAAAAGCTCACGTCCGCGAGCCAGCGCCTCGTCCTTGGGCATTTTCTGCACGCAGATGAGCGCATCGGTGACGTTTTGCAGCACGGTGTAGTGCGGGAACAGATTGAAGTTTTGGAACACGAGGCCGAAGCGGGTCTTGGCCTGGGCGATGACATCTTTGCCCCCGTAGACCGCGCGGCCCTCGCCGTTGTTCGCGCACACCACCAAATCGCCGTAGGACAAATCCCCCGAGTCCAGCGTTTCCAGCAGCGCCATGCACCGAAGAAGCGTCGACTTGCCGCCGCCGGAGGGCCCGATAATGGCCAGCACGTCGCCCGCATTCACCGTGAGCGAAATATCCTTCAGCACCTCGTTGGCGCCAAAGGCCTTCTTGCCGTTCGTGAGGCTGACAACAGCTTTGCTTTCCATGAAACGCCTCCTAGTCGTGATAGTAATCGAGACGCTTCTCGACGCGGTTCAAGATGAATTCAATGAGCAGGCAGAACACCCAGTAGATGAGCGCCGCGATAGCGTAGGGAATCATGGAGACCTCGCGCGCGGCCAACGCCTTGGCAGCCGAGAACATCTCGGCAATGCCGAGCACGAAGGCCAGCGACGTATCCTTCACCAGCGTGATGATCTCGTTGCCCATGGCCGGCAGAATGCGCTTAATCACCTGGGGCAGCACGATCTTCATGAAGGTTTGGGCCTTAGTGTAGCCGAGCACCTCGGCCGCCTCGTACTGACCGCGCGGAATGGACTGGATGCCCGAGCGGTAGATTTCCGCGAAATAGGCGGCGTAGTTCAAAATGAAGCCGATGGCGCAGGCCCAAAACTTCCAATCGCTACCCATGCTCAGGCCAAACAGATAGTAGGGACCGAACATAATGGCCATCAGCTGCAGCATGAGCGGCGTACCGCGCAGGATGGAGATGTAGAGCTGCGCGAGCCAGGCTAACGGCTTGAACTTGCTCATGCGCGCCAGCGCGACCACCACGCCCAAGGGCAGCGACCCCACCAGCGTGATCACGAAGATCTCCGCCGTTAACGCGAAGCCCTCCATGAGGATGCCCATCATGACCGAGAACTCCATCTCCACTTCCTCTCATTTCGCTTTCAAGCGACCGAAAGGGCAAGGCCCAAAACCGAGCCTCGCCCTCCCTTGATTCCTGTAATGCCTTGCGGACAGCCTGCCCGCAAAGACGTTTCTAGCCGTTAGTCAACCAACACCCAGTTGTCGATCGTGATGCCGTACTCGCCCCACTTCTCGCACAGCTGCGCGATGGTGCCGTCGTCGTACATCTCCTTCAGGGTCTTGGAAACCGCGTCAGCCATCTCCGTATCACCCTTCTTGAAGCCCACGGCGTAGTTCTCCGTGGACAAAGGCTCCAGCTTCACGAACATATCCGGCTTGGCGGACATCTGGTAGTCGGCAATGGAAAGGTCGCAGGCCACAGCGTCAACAGCGCCAGACTCCAGCTGCATGAACGCGTTGTTGTAATCGCTGATGGTCTGCACCTTGCCGCCGGCGAAGGTGTCGGCCAGAGCCTTCTGGCCCTCCTCGTCCTCGAGCACCTCAAGGGCGGCGGAATCCACCTGGGTCATAACGTTCTTACCGGCCAGATCCTCAAGGGACTTGATGTCAGAATCGGCGCGGACCACCACAACCTGCTCGTTGTGCATGTAGGGCTTCGAGAAGGTGTAATCATCCTCGCGGCCCTCCATGGTAAATCCGTTCCAGATGCAATTGATGGTGCCCTGGTTCAGCAGCGCGTCCTTAGCATCCCAATCGATGGCCTCAAGCTCGAGGTTCCAGTTGTTGCGGGCGGCCACCTGGCTTGCCAGGTCGATGTCGAAGCCGGTCAGGTTGCCGTCGTCGCCGATGAAGCCGTAGGGCGGATAGGCATTGTCCAGGCCCACGATGAGCGTGGGGGCATCGGCGTTGGTGGCAGCACCGTCGGCGGCGTTGTCGCTGGCGGCGTCGTTGCTGCCGGAGCAGCCCGCCAGAAGCGCCGCGCCCAGGCACAGAGCCGCGGCAAAGGCGGCAATCTTCGTCAGTTTCTTCATAGGTCCTCCCTCAAAGAACTCAAGGAAGACGCTTCCGCCTTCCTCACTTTACTTCTTTACTGTACTAAAGTACTGAAAGTGTTGGTGAGTATAACACAGCTTCGTCAGCTTCGACAGAGCTTCCTCTACTTATTGCGATTAAAGAGTTTGTTGCCCTTCTTGGCGGCGGAGATTTCCACGAGGCGCGGTTCGAAATCGAAGAGCTCTTCCATGGAAACCACGGGGATGACCTCGATGCACTTCTTCAGGCAGGCGTCGGCGCACAGGTTGCACTGCACGCAGTCGGAAACCTGGAACTCCAGGTAGGCCTTAGTTGTGTCGGGATGACGGTCCACCGCCTTGCGCAGGGCGTCGGTGGGGCAGAACATGACGCACATGCCGCAGCCCGAGCACTTCTCCGCATCGATGGCGATGTCGCCGAAAATGCGCGTGAACATCTCGTCGACGGCCGGCTCGTCGGGGTCGCCGATGCGGCTCATGGAATCCAGAATAGCGATGTTGCGCTCAGCGGTAATAGTAGGCATCTTCCCCGCGCCGTTCTTCACGCCGAGCTTTTCGCGCAGCGATTGCTCCTGCTTCTGCAAGTGCAGCTGCTTGAGCTTGTCGTTCACCACCTTCTCGGCGGCGGATTTCGCTACGTCCTTGGCATAGTGGCCCGACGACGTGAAGAACTCGCGTCGAGCAGCGCCCACGGCCTTGCGCATATCGGCCACGCGCACCGATTCGGGGAACTCGGAGGTACGGGTGATTTTCGCCTCGGAACCCATGGCCTCGATGAGCGTGCGGGTCGATTCCACCGTGTCATCGATGGCGGGCACCGCGCCACGGTACTTGCACGTGCGGCACTCGCCATCGACCAGGCAGATCTCCGGCACACCGCGAGCCACCAGCTCCACCATGAGCTCTTCTTCCATACGGCCCAGGCAGGGAACCACCGCGTACTTGTCCGGGTCGCCCACGTTGCGAGCCGCCTTGCGGGCGCAGGCGATAACCGTAAGCCCCTCGGCGTTGTTGGTGGCGTCGGCTACTGCCGCTGCCAGATCGTCGGGCATCGGGTCCATGGGCACGAGCGCGGAGGTGGGGCACACGGCCACGCAGGCGCCGCAGGCCACGCAGGCGCCGGCATCGATGTTCAGCTCGTTCTTATCGATGGTGATGGCATCGGCCAAACAGATATCGGCGCACTTGCGGCACGAAGAGTGACGGTTGCGCACAGCCACGCAGAAGGTGGGGATGGTGATGATCGCCTTCGTTTCCAGGGCGTCCATCATCTCCATGATGTCGTTCAAATTCGGCATGGCCCGCCTGCCTTTCTCCTATTCGCCGAGGTAGGACTGCTCGATGCGAGCAAGGTCCTCGGGAGTGTTGGCGTTAATGAAGCAACCGCCGCGCGGCTCCACTTCAAGCACTTTGTCCTGGCTGAAGGGCAGCACGAAAACGGCGGGGTCGTCGAAGAAGCTCTGCACGCGCTTCTCGCCGCGCTCGGTACGCGTGTGCACCGCCTCCAGGCAACCGTCTTTGCGGTACATAGCGTGCAAGGGCTCGAAGCCGTGCTTGTTGGCCGGCGCCACCACATCGGCGCCGCTCTCGTGCATGGCCAAAGCCTCGGCCACCACCAGACGCGGGCTCGCGAACACCATGTCGCAGGCCACGACCGCCACATAGGGGTTCTTCGCCGAGGAAAGGGCCGTGTACATGCCGGGAAGAGCGCCTCGCTCCTTATAGGCATCGGGCACGAGCTTGATGCCCAGCTCGGGATACTGCTCGTCAAGAAAGCCCAAACGCTCGGCCTCGTTGGTGGTGATGATAAGCTCGTCGGCCACCGGGGCAAGCCGCTCCACCAAACGGCAGATGAGCGGTCGGCCGGCAAAGGGCACGGTGGCCTTCGATTGCCCCATGCGCCGCGATTCGCCGCCCGCCTGAATGACCACGCTCACCCGCGGACGCACGTAGTGCTCGCCGAGGAAATCGGCCAGAGCAGCCACATCATCCAGCCCGATGGCGGGAATGCCGTAGATCTCGGCGGCCTCGCGCGCCTCGGGAATATCGGTCACCACCGCGACGGTGTTCGTGGAAGGCATCTTCGCCGCCGCATCGGCGGTCGCCGAGAACTCGCCTTCCGCAGACACGCCTCGGTCAATCTCGCGGCCAAGCTGGGTAAAGTCCGTGGTCAGGGACAGGCCCTTGCGCGCGGCCTCCACGAACAACTGCGCCGCGCGATGGTCGGCCTCGCTGCCCGAGCGCATAATCTCCACCGTGGGCAGACCGCTTTTGCGATAGCCCTCCACCACAATGATGTCGTGGTTGGGCATAGAGCGCACCAGCTCGCTGCACTCCACCTCGTCTTCCACGGTCTTAATGCGCGCCACCTGGCCCGGTGCCGCAATCACCGTCTCGGAGGCCCCGGCCGCGCGATGGCGGTAGGAGTCTTTTCCGGGAATGTCGATATCGAAGCCGCGATGGGAATGGTGCTTGATGGAGCCCACATCAAGGCCCCGCGACACCAGCTCGGCAATGAGCCGTTCGATGAGCGTGGTCTTTCCCGAATTGTGCCGTCCAACTACGGCAATGGCCGGACTCGGAATGTCAATCATGGCGGTTGCGTCCCTCCCCCTGGCGCGGCCTCGCGGGCCGCCGTATTGTTCTGGGAAAGTATAGCACTACGAAAAAGGGGCGGTGGCCCTTGCAGGTCACCGCCCCTTCGCGAGTCGTTTAAAGAGAGCCTACTTCAAGCCCTCGGAATCGAGCGCCGCAGCCTCTTCGATGTACTCTTCCACCGGGCTGCCGCCGTACTCCGGCAGATCCTCGGTAGTCCAGCACTCGCAAGCCGGCATGCCCGGCACCGATGCTGCAAGGAACACCGGGTCCTTGCCCGCCTTGCGCTGAGCGGTGTAGTCGTCGAGGGCTGCGAGAGCCCACTTGCCGAGCAGCAAGATGGCAACCAAGTTGATGATGGCCATGAAGCCCATGAAGATGTCGGCCAAATTCCATGCCAGATCGAAGCTGTTCACGCAGCCGTAGAAGATGGCAGCCAGGCACAGCACGCGGAAGATGAGCATGCCCCACTTGGTGTTGCGGAAGATGTAGCGGAAGTTCGTCTCGGCGTAGAAGTAGTTGCCGATAAGGCTCGAGAACGCGAAGGCGAAGATGGCGAACGTGATGAAGTGGATGCCGAACTCGCCCACGGAGTTGTTCACGGCCAGCTGCACAAGCGGCATGCCGTTCAGAGCCGCAGCGGCCTCGGGATCCTGCACCCAGAAGATGAGGACCATCATGGCCGAGCAGGTGCAGATGAGCAGCGTGTCAATGTACACGGACAAGCTCTGCACCAGGCCCTGCTTCACCGGGTGAGACACCGAAGCCGTAGCGGCGGCATTCGGGGCCGAGCCCATGCCGGCCTCATTGGAGAACAGGCCGCGCTTGATGCCGAGCATAACCACCGAACCGGCAAAGCCGCCGGCGATGGACTGGAAGTCGAAGGCGTTGGTGAAAATGAGGGCGAACACGGCGGGAATCTCGCCGATGTTGGTCACCGTCGTCCACACAGCCAAAACGATGTAGGCAATGGCCATAATAGGCACGACGATGGAGGTGATGATGGAGATACGCTTCGCACCGCCGAAGATGACGAAAGCCGTGAACACGATGAGCACAATGCCCACGCCGATAGCGGTACCGTTGGTGGCGTAGTCAGGGATGTAGTACTCGAGAGCCGAGGTCATATTGAAGGCCTGCAGGCCGTTGAAGCCAAATGCGAAGCACAGGATAAGGGACACCGCGAAGATGATGCCGAGCCAGCGCTGACCCAGACCCTGCTGGATGTAATAGGCCGGACCGCCGCGGAACTCGCCTTCCTTGCCGCGAACCTTGTAAATCTGGGCCAAGGTGGACTCGATGAAGGCCGAAGCGGCACCGATGATGGACATGAGCCACATCCAGAACACCGCACCCGGGCCGCCCGTGGCGATAGCCGTGGCGATGCCGGCGATGTTGCCCGTGCCCACGCGCGAAGCCGTGGACACCATGAGGGCCTGGAAGGAGCTGATGGACTTCTCGCCCTGGACGTGCTTCTTCTCCGTCAGCTGAGTGAACATATCCTTGATGTAGCGGATCTGCACACCCTTGGTGCGGATGGTGTAGTAGATGCCGACGAACACGAGAAGGATTACCAGAATGTAGGTGTACATAAAGGAATCGATCTCGCCGGTCCAGTCGACAAGCATCTGATTAATATCCATAGATGCTTCCTTTCCGAGAACGCGCCGGAAAAGCCACCGGCCGTCTCACTGAACAGGGGCGCGCCTTTCTGCGCGCGAATCCGACAGGGCATGCGAGTCTTGAAAGTCGCGTCGATTCGTCGCAGGAAAACGGCCTCAAGGGATATGCGTCGGCCCTTTCCGACGCAAGACTTGCCCGTATTCTACCCTACACCACACTAAAGTAGCGCGAGGAAGTCATCTTTTATAGGGTGAAGAGCCCGAAGAAGTGCCCCTGTGAGAGCTATTTCAAGGCGGCAGCTACCTTGCGGGCGGCGGCGGTGATGGAGAGGTCGTCTACGTCGACGGTGATGTCGGCGTACTGCTCGTAGAGGGGCAAACGCTCGTCGTAGAGGTCGCGCAGGCTCATGCCGATGCCGTCGCGCATGACTACACCACGGTCGGAGAAGTCGGCCAGGCGCTGCTTCAGCTCATCGAAGCTGATCTTCAGGTACACCACGCGGCCGATTTGGGAGAGGTGGCTCATGGCCGGTTCGCTGTAGATGGCCGAGCCGCCCGTGGCGATGACCGAGTGCTCGAAGGACATTTCGGAAAGCACCTGGTTCTCAATTTCGAGGAAGGCATCGGGGCCCAACGTGTCAATGAGACGCTGCAGCGACTTGTCGCAGGACTGCTGGATGAGCAGGTCGGCGTCGACGAAATCCATGCAGAGAATCTTCGCCAACACGATGCCCAACGTGGACTTGCCCGCACCGGGCATACCGATGAGCACGATGTTATCCAAACCGGGTTTGTAGGACTTCTCAAGCATGGTGGGGCCTTTCTCGTGGTGTTCGCGGCTAGTGCCTATGATACTTCAGCACGCTTATGGGCGGCACGTAACGCTTCGTCCAACGATTTGGAAAGCTCGGGGGCGAGAAGGGCCAGCACATCAGCCTCTTCATCGGGGCCAAGCGACTTCACCACGCCGAACAGGTAGGCGTAGGGAATGAGCGCGGCGCGCTCTTCGGCCGTCAAGCGGTCGCCTTCGATTTGCCAGCCGCCATCGCGCATCCAGTTGCGCAGGGCCTTGGCGTGGGCAGCGATGTCGTTGCCCTCGGGGGAACGGCGCATGGTGTAGTTGCCGAGCACCCCCATGGCCGCAGCAGACAGCAGCGCCAGCACGCCAGCACGCCAACCTATCCAGACGATGCCGGCAATGCCGAGCAGCGCGAGGGCCGCGGCAGCCCACAACACGATGTGCTGGGCACGACGAGAGGCCTTATCGAAGAAACCGTAGGGCTCGACAAGGGCCGTGAGCTGTTGCTGCCAGGCAGCATTCGCCTCAAGGAAATCGCGCGGATGCTCGTGGGCGAGAGCGGAAAGCTTGGCCGCCGTGAGCGTTCGACCACCCGTCGAGACGGTGCGCAGGAAACGCAGCGTGGCCTGGTCGAGAATGGCCTCGTCAGGGCAGACACCATCTTCGGCTGCCACGCCCTCGTCGGAGGGCCCCTCCCCTGCTGAAGGAATAACCAGGGCGCCGTCCTTCACATCGAGGATACCGCGACGCACCATATCGATCACCGTGGCCACCATATCGTCGGGGCTCTCGTGGTTCCAGCGCCACAGACGCCCGAGCACCGCCGGAGCCATGGCATCGGCCGGCGGATCCATCCAGTAATCATCGCGAAATGCCGGCGGCCGCTCCCGTCCCCAGCGCCACCACGCGAACAGCGCTCCCAGCAGCAGCACGGCAGAAAGCGCGAGCAAGCCCTCGGCAAGGCCCAGGCGAATAACCTCCCGAGAAGTGTCCGTGTCAACCCAGGTCTCCTCGTAGCGACTCGTCCAGTAGTACTGCAACGAGCCCTGATTCGCCAGCTTCGCCTCTTCGCTGAGATTCGTGAGCCATTCGACGGGGAACATCACCCGAGCCTTGGCGTACTCCGATGGCTCTACCATAGGGTCCTCAAAGAGAATCGTGCCATCAGCGCGAATGTCGACCAGCCCATCGGCAGGACCGTGACCCCAGGCGTACACGTTGTCCATGGGCTTCACCAGATCGTCCGCCGCCACAGGCAGCACCACCTCGGCACGCACGTTGGCGAGTGCCACGTCATAATCCTGGGGAACGTAGAGCCACTGAAAATCGGCAGCATCGTCAAAGGCCTCAATGGCGTTTTCTACACGATAATCAACCTCGAACATAACGCGGTCGGGCATAGAGCCCACAAAAGCGTAGAGCGTGTGCTGGAACTTGTCGTAGGCCCAGGCATCGTGCTCGGGCGCTCCGCCGCTGCGCCATGACAGCTGAAAGGTCGTCTCCGGCAGCTCGACCCACTCGGTCTTGAGCGCCCCCGCCTCATCCACCGGCGCCATACGCACGCGATCAACAGCAACTTCCGAGCCCCAAATGAACCCATCATAGAGCCACTTCAGCCGCTCGTGAGACCCCTCCTCTTCCGTCAGGTCGAAAATGCGCTGGTCAGTCATCTGCACCGACCCATCCGTCTCCACCGAAGCCAACAAATCAACCTCAGTACACCGATAGTCAGCCGCGAAGGCAGGAGTCGTCCACCCAAAAACCGGAATGAGCATGACTACCAGCAAGATAAGGGCCAAAAGGAAGCAGGGGGTGCCCTGACCGAGCGAGTTCCGCAGCGAACAGAACAGTCCAGTGGACTGTTCTGCAGAGCGAGGACTGTGTGAGCGAATCAGGGTACCCCCTGCTTCCGCTCCCGACGAGCTGCCGCCAAACGCATCTGAGCAAATCAGGGTACCCCCTGCTTCCGCTCCCGACGATATGCAAGCAGTCCTTTTCACGGCGGTTAGAGCCCTCGAAACGCCTGACGCACCTCATCCAGCACGTCCTCATCCGCCACCACAATGGCCTTGTCCCCCGGGTACAGCACCGTCTCTTCGCTGGCCACTTCCACATCGCCTCCGCTGGCCACCGCGGCGATGATGGCATTGTCCGGCAAAGGCACCTCTTCAATGAGCACGCCATCTTCGTTGGTGAAGTGACGCATACGCGGCACCATCACCTCTGCCAGGGCCACATTGCCGTGCGTAAGCGAAGACACGACGGACACCGAGCCCAGCAGGGCCTCTTCCTCAATGAGGTTTGCAATGAGCGTCGTGGAGGATACGCATTCGATGCCCACCTCGCGGAAGATGCGCTCGTTCTTCGGGTTGTTTACGCGGGCGATGCAGCGGGGCACGTGGAACACACGCTGGGCAATCTCGCAGGACACAAGGTTGGAATCGTCCTGGCCCGTGGTGGCCACGAACACATCAGCCTGGCGAATGCCCGCGTCCTCTTGGTAGCGCGAATCGCATCCGTCGCCGTGAATAACCAGATAGGGACCAGTAAGCTGCACGGACAGGCGGTCGGCCGCGGCCAGCTTCTCTTCGATGACCGCCACCTCGTTGCCGCTCTTCAGCATAATACCGGCCAGGTAGGAGCCGATTTTTCCGCCGCCGGCAATAACGATGTACATAAGCGTCCCCTAATCCAGAATGTAGCGCGAGAACTGCGCGATGACGTCGTGGCGCACGCAGGCGAGGATAGAGTCTCCCGCGTAGAGAAGCGAATCCGGCGTGGGGATGGAAGAGGCTGAGCCGTCGGCGCGCTCGAAGGCGATGATGCGCACCTCGTGGTCGCGCTCGAGCTCGGACACGCGAATGGTCTTGGCGTTATCGCGACTGGAAAGATCGAGCGTGAAGCGAAGCACCTCAAATTCGCCGAAGGTATCGATATGGGAGCCGTGGCCGGACACAATCTTCGAGAACACGTCCTCGGCCACCAGCGACGTGCCGCAAACGTAGTCGATGCCAAGCTGCATGTAGGCGCGCTCGTGGTCGGGATTGTACAGACGGGAGATGACGTGAGGAACGCCGAACAGGTGGTTGGCCACCTCGGCGCACATGAGGTTCGCGTTGTCGAACTGGGTGACGGCGGCAAGCACGTCACATTCCTCGACGCCAGCGCGGATGAGCACATCTTCGTCGAAGCCTACGCCCTGCACCGTGCTGCCATTGAAGTTACGGCCCAGGTTCGCGAAGGCGTCAGCATTCTTATCGATGCAGCAGACGTTGTTGCCGTTATCCGAGAGCATGTTGGCCAGCTGCGACCCCACGCGCCCGCATCCGACTACAATCACGTTGCTCATTCCCTACCTCTTTCTTATTCATCGAGCAGGGCTATTATAGACGTACTGCGCCGGCCGCGGGAATCAGCATGAATTAGATGAGCAGCATTTGATTGAGCGTGTCCCGATACCAGTTCTCGTGATTCGGGGGGCAATAGCGATAGGCGTAGAAGGGACTAATGGTGAAGCCGTAACCCTTGGCAAGCCCCGTCACATGGGCCTGGATAGCCGTATCCCAATCGGGCCAGCTGCTCTGATCCCAACCCCAGGCGTTGTGGTACTGGAAGCACGCGCGACCCTTAGATGACTCAGTGTTGGAAATAGCGGGCGACCAGCGCGGGTCGATGCCGGCTTCCCAGGCAGCCTCGGCAAACGTCTTGCCGTGGCCGGCAAGGGGGCTGCCGAGCAGGTAGTCATCGATGCGCGCGGCCCATTCCTCAACGAAAGCATCGCGGCCAACGGAGAAGTCAACATCGCCAGCCGGCAAATACCCATAGGTAGAAAGGTAGAGGGAACGCGTTTCGTCAGCGCGGGCGATAGCCTTTTTCTCGGCAATAACGGAAGCATCGGCGGCAGCTATGCGCGCGGCCTCCTCTTCAGCAGCGATTTCCTCTACGCCGGCGGTCACATCGCGAGACGAAGCCGTTTTGAGCGCAGCCTCTTCGGCGATGTCCTCAACGGCGAGAACATCGGCATCCGACTTATCCTGAACGGTGTCGGGAGAAACCTCGGCCGCACTGCGAACCTCATCAGACTGACGCTCGAGACCAAAGGTGGTGGCATGGGTGTCACGCGAACCAGCAGAAGCCCAATCGGCGCCAAGGAAGCCCACGGCAAGCATGGGCAGCACGCACACGGCAGCCATCGCCAGTACGACGGCCTTCCGGTGAGTTTTTTTGCGCCTTGTTACCACTCATTCCCTTTCTCGACAGCACAAAACTAAACCGCACGAAACGGCGCAGCGTGTTGGATTGAGGTGTGGGATTGCTGCAAATAAAGAAAGCTATGCTGTTTTTCAACTCGGCTATTCTACCTTAGTTCCCTCGAAGAGGGGCAAAGCTTTAGCCGACATCCACGCTTTGTTCGCTTGACAAAGCGCCTTTTCTGGGTTTCCGCAGGTAAATCGCCTGCACCTTCGAACCCCGTCAGTCAGTTGTTACCGACTCTTCACAACTTACCGGCGACAGCTTCTTCACGCGCACGATGGAGATGCGCGAGCGGCGCATCTTCTCCACCTTGAAGGCGTAGCCATCGACCACGAGCTCGTCGCCCACTTTCGGCACAGAGTCCAGCGTGTGGATAATCCAGCCGGCGATGGTCTCGTAGTCGTCAGATTCCTCCATGGGCCAACCGAGCTCCACCGCATCTTCCACCGGCAAGCGGCCATCGACGCGCCACAGGCCCGGACTGACGAACACGACCAGGTCACGATCGTTGTCGGTCTCATCGGCAATCTCGCCGACGATTTCCTCGACGATATCCTCCATGGTGATGAGGCCGTCGGTTCCGCCATACTCGTCCACGACAATGGCCATCTGCATATGGGCCTCTTGCAGCTCGGAGAGCAGCGTGAGCACGTTTTTCGTCTCGGGCACGTAAAGGGGCTCGTACATAAAGTCGGCCACCGTATCTTCGATGCGGCCATCGAGCAGCGGGCCGATGAGGTCTTTGTAAGAGACGATGCCGATAACCTCGTCGACCTCTTCGTGGTAAACGGGAAGGCGCGAGTAGCCGGTGCCGCGCATGCGGTCCAAAGCGGTGCGAGCGGGCTCGGTGTCCTCGGCCATGATCATGTCGACGCGCGGCTTCATGATCTCGCGCACCGTCATGTCGGCCAGATCGAGGATGTCATTAATCATGCGCTTCTCGTCTTCGAGAAGCTCTCCGTTCTCGGCCACCATGTCCTTGATTTCGTCCCCGGAAATGCTGTCGCGCTTCGGGCGAAGGAAACCGAGGAAGGCCGGCTTCGAACTTGCGGTGTCATCTGTTTTACTCATGGGCGGTACTTTACCATATTTCATTCGGGTCGGCCGTGCTACGCGGATCGCTTCAACGAACGCGCAGCCGAGGGCGGACTGAAGCCCGCCCCTGCAGGTGGTTGCTTACAAGCGGTTGCCGCCGGGCTTGAGCCAGTCGAGCCAGGCCATGGCTTCGGCATGGGGAACATCGATGAGGGCCGTGGTGGTTCCACCGGAGCCGGCGGCCGTGGTGGCCAGGATGGTATCGGTGCCCGCGCGGCGCTGGAGTGGGTTGCTGCGGGCGCAACCGAACTGAATCTTCTGACGCGGGAAGCTCACGGTCTCGCGCGAAAGCCCGCCGTTGCTCACCTGCATGAAGCGGCGGTTGTAGGCGAAGCTCGATTCGCGAGCCCACAGCACCGCGCCAATGATGTCGATGACAAAGAGAAGCACCGACAGTACGAGCAGAACGAGAAGCAGCCCGCCACCGAAGGAATTCACCATGGCTATGGCCAGGGCATCCTCCACCTCAAAGGCCCCCGCTTCCGCAGCGCTTACCATCAGCTTCAGGCCAATCATGCAAAGGACCGACACAACCGCCAGCCAAAAGCCGCCGCCCTGGATGATGCCGCGGCGAATGAGCGCGCGGCGCAGGGCCACCTTCGCCACGGGCTTGGACTCTTGGGGCAAGTCGGCGAACTCGGGGACAAGGCCGGCGAGAATGGCGGGCACGCGGCTCATCTTCACGAACGGATGAATGACGATGCCCTGCTGGGCCAGGGTGTTCTTCTGGTTGCTCGCATCGTTGTCCTGGGCCGCGTCGATCTTGCCGAGCGACAGCTCGCAGAACCCGAACAGGCGGCGAATGAAGCTCTGCTTCACCACGACCGATTGCACGCGATCGATGTCCACGCCCTGGAAGGTGTGCTGGAGCAGGCCGTACTCCACCTCGATGCGATTGTTGCGGCGGCGGGCCTTGAAGCCGCCGTAGCCGATGCAGGAGCCAAGAGCGGAAATCAGCCACAGCACCAGCACGAGCACAATGATGCCCACCGACAAGGCTCCGATGATATAGCCTGCAGCCTGGGAGCCAGCAAACATCATGGCGCTTTCCACCGCTCCGTTGGCCGCATCGCCCATCACATCGAAAACAAAGCCGACGATCTGCAGCACGCCGACGATGAGGCCGACCAAGATAAGGCTCACCGACGTAGTGTTAGAGAGCCCCGCAAGGAACAGCTCCTTGTTCGTAAGGCCGTACTCGTAGGACACGCGTCCCGTATCTTGGGCTGGGCCGGCGAACACGCCGCCCACCTGGTTCCAAGCCTCGGCGCCCATGTCGAGCACATTGCCCGAAGCCGTGGGCAGCTGCGCCCCTTCGACAAAGGTCGCCGCGCCCTGGGCCATAGCCGCCGCGCCGGCGATGGCCGACTGCGCAGCCGGCGCCGCCGCGGCCCCCAACGTTCCTTGAGCGGCCTGAGCGGCCAGGGCGTTCTTGCGGTTATAGAGTTCGGAGCGCAGCCATTCGGCCTGGGCCTTGGTGAGATAGGGCACCACCACCGCCTTGTTCGCTGCGCCGCCGGCCGTGTCGATAGACACGGTGCACACGCCGAAGATGCGCTGAATGAGCGTCGCGCGCTGATCGACGGACTGCACGCGCTGGTAGGGCACATGCACCTTCTGCTTGTTGAAAATACCCGAGCAGAGCGTGAACTCGTCGGGCCCCACAGTGAAGTAAAGGTGCTTGTAGCCGAGAATGCGCGTGGCGGCCACAATGCCGAACACCACGAGAATAAGCAGCAGCGTGCCGCCGCCCACAATGGCCATAATCAGGCCCGTCTCGGCACTGCCGAACCCCTCTTCTGCCACCAGCCCGGCGATGGTGGAGAAGTTCGCCACCACGACGCAGACGGCGATGATGAGAATGGTGCGCACGCTCTCCAGCCAGATATAGCTGTGGTGCACATGATGACGCGGCAGCGGGGCCGCCTGGGTTGGGGCGGTCATTTAGACATCCTCTCGGGCCAGACGGGCCAGCTCGGCGGCGCGGTCACGCAGCACGTCGGCCTCTTCATTGGAAAGGCCGGGAATCTCGTGCTCGCCAGCGGCCGTGGCCACCGTGACGCTGGAAAGTCCGAAAGCGCGCAGGATGGGTCCTTGGCGCGTGTCGGTGTTCTGCACGCGAATGAACGGGATGACAAAGCGCTTGCGCCAGAAGATGCCGCGAGCGATGTCCAGATAATCTGGCGTCAGCTCATAGCGCCAACGCGCGTAGCGGATGGGCGGCAGCACAACAACCAAGAACACGAAGAGCACCACGAACACCGCCGCAACGATAAGCGCCACAACGCCCGCCCACCCTTCGCTCGGATCGACCGCCGCCACAATGGCAAACGGAAGAAAGCAGCAGAGGAACGCAACGACAATCCAAATGGCGTCGTTGATGCGCCACACGTTCTTGATGCGCGGGTTCAGCTGGTTGGCGGGCATTTCTCGCATAGCCGGTCCTTCTCTCTTCGGGCGGCAGTCTCGCCGCACTTTGGCAGCCCCCTTTTTCGAGGCGCCGTATTTCCCGACCATACTACCCCACTTTCCCCGCATGTGGGGAATTCTTAGCGATTCTTTAAGGATTGGAAACGCTCGCGACGTTGCCGCTTGCACTGCCCCGGCCCACGGCATCGCAGGCTGCGATGCCGCAGCATGCGGCGCTACACCATGTAGCCCTGGCCGCGACGAGTGACGAGGAAGTCATCGGGAACACCCAGCGACGCGAGGGTCTTGCGCAGGCGGTTCACATTCACCGTGAGGGTATTGTCGTCGATGAAGGCGTCGGATTCCCACAGGGCGCACATGATGTCGCTGCGGGACACCACAATGCCGGGATGCTTCATGAGCGTCTGCAGAATGCGCAGCTCGTTACGGGTAAGCTCGGCGGTGTCGGCCGAGCCTTCGTAACTCACGGTACCCGCGCCGAGATTCAGCGCCACGCCCTTGTGGCGCAACACAAGCGCGGGAGCCGGAGCGGCGGTGCGACGCAGAAGCGCCTGGATGTGGGCGAGCAGCACTGCGGGGCGGTAAGGCTTGGTCACGTAGTCGTCGGCCCCCAGGTTCATAGCCATGACCTCGTCAAATTCGCTTTCCGAAGAGGTGAGCATGATGATAGGCACCCGGCTTTTCGCTCGCAGATCGCGGCAGATATTGTGGCCGTCGGCGCCGGGCAGCTTCAAGTCGAGCACCACGCAATCGGGCTTGGCGGCCAGAGCCTGGGCGGCAGCCGTTGCGAAGTCATTGCCGCAGGCAGCGGCCTCGTAACCGGAAAGCTGCAGCAAATGGGCCAACTCCGTGCGCAGGGCCGTATCGTCTTCAATAATGAATATGCGATGAGCCATAATCGGTCTCCTTAAGATGCGTACAACTCTTTGCGCGTGCGGTCGTGGGGGAAGGTGAGGAAAACGCGCGTGCCGACCCCCTGCTCGCTGGCGAGGCCCACATGCAGGCCCAGGGCAGCGCACAAGTTCGCCACCAGGTAGAGGCCCATGCCCGTAGCAGCCCCGTGGGCGCGGCCGACGTCTCCGGTGAAGCCGCGCTCGAACACTCGGGGCACGTCCTTGGCCGGAATGCCGCAGCCATTGTCGCGCACCTCGAGCACCGTGCGGCCGCGGGGTGTTCCCGGCTCTTCCTCGCGAGCCGTGAAGGTGAGCGTCGTCGCGTCGTATTTCGCCGCATTGGCCGCCAGCTGTCCCAAGATAAACACGAGCCAGGGCTCGTCGGCGAGCACCGTGAGCCCTTCGGGAATATCGAAGGCGGGCGCGCAGCCGCGCTCGATGAGGAAGCGGGCATTGCGCTTGCAGGCCTCGCGCACCGCGGCGGCCAGGTCTACCTCACGAATGGCGTAATCTTGGGAAAGCGAGGTGGACCGGGCGTAGTAGAGAGCCTGGTCCACCTGGGCTTCAATGCGCTCCAGCTCACGGGCAATCTTGCCCGCCTGCTCACCGGCCTCATTCGCCAGCATAAGCTTGATGGCGGCGATGGGCGTCTTTATCTCGTGAATCCACAGCTCAATGTAGCGGCGATACGCCTCGCCGTCGGCGGCCAAGGCGTCGGTTTCCGCGCCCGAAAGGCGCGCGAGCGTGGCACCGGATTCGTAAGCGATGGCCCCTTCCAGGAAGGGCGGCTCGCCAATAAGGCTCGGGAAGGCGCTTGCCCGCCGCAGTTGGGCCATGAGCGCCGCCAACTCCCGGTACCAGTCGGCCTTGCGGCGGTAGTCGATGACCGCCGCCGCCAGAGCGCACAGTGCGACGAAGTCGGCCACCAGCAGGGTACCCTGCTGGCTCACCCCCAACACAGGCAGCGTCAGCGCCAAACCCAGCAAGCACACCACGAAGATGACGAGCGCAAACAGGTGGTCTCGCGCATAACTCGCCGGGGTAAAAGCAGAGAGGTCGTTGTCGTGGCTGTTGTACATACCCGTCATTATAGCGCGGCCGACCTCTCCCTCTTCCTTCCCAGCGCGCAAACCATCCTGCTCACGACGCCGCACCCCGCTCGCGATACCGCGGACCAGCTCGCACGCGACCCCCCTCTCCAAACCGTTCAAAAGTACACTCATCTTCCGGCAATCCATGCAAAACTGGCCCTAAGTGCGGTTTTCGCGGAGATAGCCATGCAAAAGTGCGGGCATCTGCGAGCGGGAAAAATCACCCTTGCTGCAAGCTGCCCTTCACGATGCCGCGGGCGGCCAAGTAGGTGATGACCATGTAGCCGCCGTAGATGACGAGCGTGAGACCCGCGGCCATCATGACCGGCCCGAAGGGGCTCACGCCGATGGCGCTCAGCATGGACTCGGACAGCACCCCGATGGCGCAGGTGGCGTGGCAGGCAGCCAGTCCCAGCGGCACGAGGAAGTACACGAGCACCTGGGCCAGAAGCGAGCGGTTGATCATGCGCGCATCGCAGCCGAGTTTGAACAGCGTGCGATAGCGCGGCGCGGAATCGGAGGTCTGGCTCAGCTGCTGGATGGCCAGGATGGCGGCGGTGGACACCAGGAAGATGAAGCCGATGTACAGCGCCAGGTAGGTGATCATGAGACGTAGGCCGGCCGACTGGGTGGTCATCTCGTAGGCGGTGAGGATGCGCGTCACCGGCCACAACAGGCTCGCGTAGGGCTCGCCCCTGCCGGCGGTTCCCTTCTCGAAGCCACCCATCTCCAGCGGCTGCGAGGCGGCCACGATGTCCATGAGGGCTGCGTCGTTCTCGGCCGCCGACTTGCCGTTGTCGGCGTACATCACGTTCAGCGTCTGCGTGGAGGGGATGCAGCCCATCTCGCGCAGGGCATCGATGACCTCGTCGGGCACGATAACCACCATCGCCGTGGCCGCCATGACGTTGTCCTCCAGCTGCGTGGCGTACACGGGCCCGGTCAGAGTCAGCTCCTGCCCAGCGGCATTAATCGTGGGGGCGGCTTTCGCCACGGCCTCGGCCAGAGCCTGCGCGACTTCCATATTGTTTGCCAAGCCGCAGGTGCCTGGTTCCAGTTCCACGGGGTCTTGGTCCTGTAGAGCGCGGGCGGCGTTGAAGTCGCTAAGCGACAGCACGCCTACGGGCGCGTTCATGATGCTGCCCAGGTCGTCCAAGCGCAGATTGGCGCCGTCGGCCACCGACTCGGCGGCCTCCACGAGGGGCGCGTAGGTCATGTCGGGCAGAGAATAGAAGCTTGCCTGGGCATACGAGCCCACGGTTTCGCTCCACCGTTCGGGTGCGCCGGCCTCAAGGGCGGCGGCGATGTCCCAATCGTAGGATTCGGCTGCAGCCAGGCGGTCGGGGGCGTCGGCCTCCATCTCGGCACGGCGCTCAAGCTCGCCGGCCGATGAGGCGGGCGTGCCGTCGGGACCGTACCACACGCTGGCATCCAGGCTGGCGGAATAGGGGTTCGCACGCTCGACACCGCCCACGAACACCTCCACGAGACCCATGCCGGTGGAAAACACGGTGATGGAGAAGAACAGCAGCACGCACACGGCCCACAGCGACAAAAACGCCGTGTTCACCTTGCTGGCAATCTGGCGCACGGTGAACAGATTCAACTTGCGCAGGTACACGCCCTTGAGGCGCGTGAGCACCGCGATGGCGAATCCGGCGAGCGACCAAAAGAACAAAAGCGAGCCCACGAGCATGCCCACCGTGGCGCGCATGAACTCGGGCTGGTCCATCATCACCAGGCCGTTCTCGATCAGCTGCTCGTAGGCGTAGGCCAGCACCGCCAGCGACACGAGGAACACTACCAGGCACACCCAGGGGTTGCGCACACCGGCGCGCTCGTTCTTCTCGCCGGCGCGGATGAGGTCGATGAGCCTGCAACGGCTCACGGTCAGCGTGTTGAACAGCGCCACCACCACGTAAATGGCGGCGAAGCATCCCAGAGTGACCACGAAAGCCTCGGTCGAGAACACGAACTGGTAATTGGTCATGGTGGTGCCGAACAGGGCCGCCGTGAAGAACGACAGCGCCTGGGACAGCAGCACGCCGCACACCAGGCCCACGGCGAGCGACAGAAGACCTACCATCACCGTCTCGTACAGCACGATGCGCGACACATGCCCCGGCGTCATGCCGAGCACCAGGTAGGTGCCGAACTCGCGCTTGCGCCGGCGGATGAGGAACTGGTTCGCGTACAGAATGAGGAAGCCCAGCACGCAGGCTACCACAACTGAGAACATCTTCAGCATCTGGGTGGTGGTGTCGAAGACGTTGGACGAGGCCGTCGACTCCATGTCGAAGAGAATCTGCTGGCTGCCGATGGAGTTGAAGGCGTAGAACACCGCCACGCCGAACAGCAGCGTGATGAAGTAGATGGCGTAGTCGCGTATCGACCGGCGGATGTTGCGCAGGGCGAGTTTAAGATACATGGCCGGCCTCCCCACCCAGGAAGGACACCACTTCCATGATGCGGGCGAAGAAGGCATCGCGGCTCTCGTCGCCCCGACGCAGCTCGTTGAACACGGCGCCATCCTTGATGAACAGCACGCGGTTGGTGTAGCTGGCGGCGAAGGCGTCGTGGGTGACCATCATGATGGTGGCGCCGAGCTGCTGGTTCATCATCTCCATGATTTCCAGCATGACAGCGGCCGAACGGGAGTCCAGAGCGCCGGTGGGCTCGTCGGCCAAGATGAGCTTCGGGTCGGTTACCATGGCGCGAGCCGCGGCGATGCGCTGGCGCTGGCCACCGGACATCTGATAGGGGTACTTCTGCAGCACCTGATCGACGCCGAGACGTGCGGCCATGGCGTTCACCTTGCCGGAAATCGCGCGCGACGGCTCGCCCTTGATAGTGAGCGCAAGCGAGATGTTCTCGAAGCCGGTGAGGGTGTCAAGCAGATTGGAGTCTTGGAAGATGAAGCCCAAGTCGTCGCGGCGGAACTTCGCCAGCTGCCGGCGGGACATGCCCGTGATGTCGCGACCGCCCACGATAATGTTGCCGCTGGTGACAGTGTCAATGGTTGAGACGCAGTTCAGCAGCGTAGTCTTGCCCGAGCCGGAAGGCCCCATGATACCGACGAACTCACCGGAGGCCACATCGAAGCTGACCCCGGCCAGAGCACGCGTGACCGAATCGCGGCTGCCGAACATCTTCTCCACGTTGCGCACCGAAAGAATGGGCGAGCCAGGCATGGTGGCATGAAGCGCCGCAGCGTTTGAGGCCGACCCCGCACCGGTGCGCCCGTGGCTTCCGTAGCTTTCCCGTGAAAAATGAGCAGCGCTTCCCTGACCCGCCGCCATGCCGTCAGCCATAGGGAACGGCTCGGTATACACTTCGGCCATCAGTAGCTCCTCTCAATCTTCGGCAGTTGGTTGGCGACCAGGACGCCTACGGTCCCTATTATCGCAAGTGCGAGCACGATTTTCCCTGTGGTCTTCACGACGGTCCTTTCTCCCAAGGGTTTGAGTTAGCAATCTCATCCTAGAAAAAGGGCCCGGTGCGAGCCATCGATTGCCCTTACGCCTCCCTTACGATGTTGAAAGGTTGGCGGGCGCAAAACCGTTATCATGGGTGCAAGCAAAAACCGTCGGAAGAAAGGACGTTTATGCAATACCAGCAGCTGCAGGACGAAATCAAGGCGGCCATGAAGGCCCGCGACAACCATCGCCGCGATATTCTGCGCCAAGTGCACACCGAGCTGAAGTCCATCGAGGTGAACGAGCGTCGCGATGTGACCGACGCCGACGTGGACGCTATGCTCAAGCGCGTCATCAAGCAGACCAAAGAAACCCTCGACGGCTCCATCAAGGCCGGCACCAACCAAGAGCGCACCGACACGCTGACCGAGCAGGTGGCCATCCTGGAGGAGTACCTTCCCAAGCAGGTGGAAGGCGAAGAGCTTGTCGCGCTCATCGATGCGGTGCTCGCCGACACCGGCGCTGCCACGAAAAAAGACATGGGCCGCGTCATGGGCGAACTCACGAAGCGCACCGGCGGCAACTTCGACAAGGCGGCCGCCGCCAAGGAGCTCGGCAGCAAACTGAGCTAACCGCCACTAAAGAGTACAACAGCTAGTCTAGTCAATTGCCCAGAAGCTCATCGGCAAATCAAGCTGAACGCTCTTTATAGGCCTCCGCCCCAGCATCATTTCCCAATTCGGGAAGCAAAATGCCACTTTAAGGCCGAAATGGCACGTGTTTGTGCCATTTCGAGCCTGAAGTGGCATTTTTTATGCTCAAACACGCGGTTCAAAGGAAAAATCGTGCCATTCCGCGGTCGAAATGGCATTTCTGTCTGCAATTAATCAAACAGAGTCTTCAGCGCTTCAGCGAAAGTGGTATGGGATGCCGCAGCGAGCAGAGCGTCCTTCTCGTTGCGGCTGAGTTGCTTGAAGGCGTATTCCGCATGCATGGCGTCGTGCTTGGTTTCGAACTCGGCGTAGGCGAGCAAGCTCACGGGCAGGCGCGCCCGCGTGTACTTGGCACCCTTCCCCGCGTTGTGCACCGCCAAGCGCGCATGAACATCCACCGCATACCCCGTATACAGCGACCCATCAGCGCATTCCAGCACATACATATAGTGAGTGGCGGCCATAAATCTGACCCTTTCTCAGTCGGCGAGCACTTAAACGCCCTCGGGGGCGGAAGCCTCATCCATTCCCAGCAAGCGCCGCGCATGGTCAGTGAGGGCAAATTCCGCCGGCCGCGCCTTCACCCTCCAGACCAGCTTCGCCGCCTCGAGCGATGCCAAATGCTTGCGCGTCATCTGCTTTCCCAGATCAATGTTGCGAGCAAGCTCGTCTATGGTCGCCGTACCATACATGCCAAAAAGCTCAAACTGAGCAAGAACAAATACAATGGAGCCCTCTTTGTCGCCAAGATCTTGATCTCGGACAAGGTTGTCCATTCTCTCTTCAATCGCTCCAAAAGCCTCTTTACTCTTCAAAAGCCTTTCGAGAATATTAACTTGGGCAATACGCACCAGCGTCAGCAAATCGTAGATGAAAAAAGTCATTTCGGCCCGATTGAGTGCATTCTCGACACTGGTGAAAGCTCGGTAGTACACGTTGCGATTTTCGGCAATCGCTCGCGACAGAGAAAGCACGGTAGGCACCGACAACGCCTCCGACAAGAACAGCGCCAACAAATAGCGACCCGTTCTACCATTTCCATCATAGAAGGGGTGAGCGTATTCGAATAGATAGTGGGAGGCTAACGCGCTTACCATCTCGGGCATGTCTTCGCGTTGCATTAGTCGCAGCATTGCCTCCATGACTTCGATAATCTTACTTTCCGGCTCAAGCCCCCGATGGATAACTTTGATTCCACCCGCAGTGACGTCCACCCCACCTGCGCGAAAAACCTCTCCATCGGGAAGTTTGGACTCAGGCAATTCGCCATCCATGATTTTGTCATAGATAGCCCGTATCTCTTGAATCGTTCGGGGCATCTCACGTTCAGCCTTGCCAAGCTCGAGATATAACTGCGCCAACTCCTTAAAGCGGCGAAACTCGTTGTCTTGCATCGTTCGCGTATCGAGAGCTTCTTTTACCTGGGCACGCGTGCTGTGAATCTCCTCAATGGCGTTCGAGCTCACCACCTCATCGAACACCAAGCCACGCACCAATGCCATGCGAGCAATAGGCGGAAGGGACCGCATAAGGGACGAGACCTTTCTCTCCGTTCGGAGAATCTGCTCATAGAGGACGAACAGTTCTCGCGGCATAGCAATAAACAGTGGTCCGTTAGGCGTCTCAAGGTCCAGATCAAACGATGATGGCATAGCGCGGCGGCAACGAGCTTGCTCATCCAACTCGGCAAAGCGATCGGCTGAGGTGCTTTTGTAGAAGGCTTTTGAGAGTTCCTGATAATCCATGCTCTCTCTCCTTATATATTTTCATTCTCTGAATCGCCCATGCTAATTATACAATCTAAGGAAAAGTATGATTAACAAGAAGGCGCGACAGAGCGAAATGATACCAAAGGTATCGTTTTACCTTCTTGGAACGAATGGGGCGACGCTATCGTTTTCTTTGCATGGCAAGACCGGCGAGAGCAGGTTCAGCGCGCGTTCCGCCTTAGTAGTAGCGGAAATAGGCCGCGCAGCTGCCCTCGCTGGAGACCATGCAGGGGCCGACGGGGTTCTCCGGCGTGCAAACCTTGCGGAACAAGGGGCATTCGCTGGGGGCCATGATGCCGCGCAACACATCGCCGCAGCGGCAGCCCTTAGGCTCCACCGTAGGCTCGATGGGCGGGTTGAAGCGACGCATGGCGTCGAACTCGGCGAACTCCTCGCGGATGCGATAGCCGCTGCCAGGAATCTCGCCCAGGCCACGCCAAACTGCCGGACAGGTTTCGAAGACCTCGTCGATAGCGGCCAAAGCCACGGGATTGCCCTCGGGCATGACGCCGCGGGCGTAGGCGATTTCGATTTCAGCACGGCCTTCGTGCAGCTGACGCATAATCATGGCAATGCCCTGGAGCACATCTACCGGCTCGAACCCGGTGATGACGCCGGGGATGCCGTATTTCTCGGCCAGGAAGCGGTAAGGCTCGGCGCCGATGATGGTGGACACGTGACCAGGCAGAATGAGCGCGCTCACCTGCAGAGCGGGGTCGTTGATGATGACCTCCAGCGCACCCGGCATGTTCTTGTGCGCGCCGTAGACGCTGAAGTTCTTAAGGCCCATGGCCTTCGCACGCTTGATGGCCATGGCCACCAGCGGCGTGGTAGTTTCGAAGCCGACGCCCACAAAGACGATTTGGCGGTCGGGGTTTTCGCTCGCCAGGCGCAGGGCGTCCAACGGCGAGTAGACGATCTCCACCGACCGGCCCGCCGCCTGCTCGGCCAGCAAACTGGAAGAAGAACCGGGTACGCGGGTCATGTCGCCGAACGTGGCGATGGTAACTTCCGGCACGCGGGCCAGGGCAATCACCTTATCGATGTCGTGGTTGCTTGTGACGCACACAGGGCATCCCGGACCCGAGGCCAAACGCGTGCCCTCGGGCATGAGGCCGCGAATGCCGTTGCGTGCAATGGCCACGGTGTGGGTGCCGCAGACTTCCATAAGCGTCGCGGACTCGGGGGCCAGAGCCTGAATGGAGTCAATCAGCCCTCGGGCCAACGCGGGGTCTTTAAACGCTTTCAGCTCTTGCTGCATGGCGTCCATAGTTAAGCCGCCGGCTGGGTATCAAGATCGGCCAGTTCGGGGAACTGCTTCACCAGCTCGATGGTTTCCAGCGCGAACTGCTCGTCCACCACCTCAATGGCGAAGCCGGCGTGCACGAGCACGTAGTCGCCCACTTGCGCCTGGGGCGTGAGGTCAACAGAAATCTCGCGGGTCACGCCCAGAATATCAACCGTGGCAAGATTGCCCTCTTCCAGGGCCGCCACCTTAGCCGGAATTGCCAAGCACATACGCTACTCCTTAATGCATTTCTTAAAGTTGCATTGTCGCAGGTTCGCCCAAGGAAGTCAGCAGCCTTTCGGGTCAGTTACCCTGCTCGTCGGGACGGACGGAGCTCGCTGCCACAACGGCCTGGCCGAAAGAGATGCAGCCATCGTTGGGCGGCAAGTCGCGGTTGATGGCGGCGGTGAAGCCTGCTTCGGACAAGGCGGGCAGAACATGCTCCACGATGTAGCGGTTCATGAACACGCCGCCCGAGAGAGCCACCGTGCCGATGCCGTACAAAGCCCGCACCAGTTCGGCCGCCATGACGATGGCCGAAACGAAAGCGTCGTGGAAACGGCGTGCGATGATGGATACGGGTACACCCGCCTCCATGTCATCGAGCAAGGCGCGGAACGTGGGGGCGGCATCCAGCAGAACGACCGAGGTGTCCTCGGCGGTGCTCGTCTCGGTGGCCGTGTTCTTCTGGGCTGTGATGGCATAGCGCTCGCGGGCGGCAAGCTCGCCTTCGCCCACCACGCCGGCGGCCTCTTCCGCCGCCGCGGTCCCGGGCGCATCGGCGCCGGCCGTTTCCATAGCGGCTTCCAGCAGGATAGCGCCTTCGCCCTCGTAGCTGGGCTCGGTGCAGAGGCCGAGCAAAGCGCTCGCTGCATCGAACAGACGCCCGACCGAGGACGTCATGGGCGTGTTCAAGCCTCGCTCAATCATGGTGTCGCACACCTCGGCCTCCTCGCCCAAAGGCGCAAGGGCAGCCTCGGCGGCCGAATGATCGAGCAAATCGTAGGCCCACAGCACGCCGTAGGCCATGCGCAGCGGATGCTTGATGGCTGCCGCGCCGCCGGGCATGGGCACATAGGCGAAGTTCGCGAAACGCTCGAAGGCCTGGCGATTCGAAAGCAGCACCTCGCCACCCCAGATAGCGCCATCGACCCCGTAGCCCGTACCGTCGAAGGCGATGCCGCAAACCGCATCCACCAGACCATGCTCAGCCAAAACCGACACGATATGAGCATGGTGATGCTGCACCTCGGTTAAGGGCAGGGTCTGATGACGCGCCCATTTCGAGGTAAGGTATTCAGGATGCAAGTCGCAAACCACCGCCGTCGGCGTCATTTCGAAGAGGCTCTCGAAGCGATCCTTCGCGGCGAGCCACGCGTCGTAGATTTCGGCGTTTTCCACATCTCCAATGTGCTGGGACACAAAGCCGTCGGTGCCGCGCAGCAGCGTGAAGGTGTTCTTCTGCTCGGGGCCCGCCGCGAAGACGATGCCCTCTGCGGGCTCGACGCCTTCGCCGGCGGCCGACACCGGCACCGGCGCATAGCCGCGCGCACGGCGCAGGAACTGAACGGCGCACTCGGGGTTCTCGGAGGTTCCAACCTGGATGAGACGCACTACGGAGTCGTCGAAGCGGGTGAGGATGGGGCGGTTGTTGCCGAGGAAAGCGTCAGCGATGCCGGCCAGCTTCTCGCGGGCCTCTTCGTCGGCGATGCAGATGGGCTCATCGTGCACGTTGCCCGAAGTCATCACCAAAAGCGGCACGGGAACACCCGGCGCGCAGGACGCGGCGGCCTCTTCGGGATGTGCTGCCTCCCAAGCCTCGGCAAAATCGTGCATGAGCAGGTGCTGCACCGGCGTGTAGGGCACCATGACCCCCAGCTCAGAAAGCTTGTCGGCCACCCCAGCGCCGATGGCCCCGTCGGGTCGCTTGCGCAGAAGTACAATGGGCCGCGACGCCCCCGTGAGCACCGCCTCTTCCTCCTCGCTCGCAAAGCACAGAGCGCGGGCCGCCTCCACTGAAGGCGCCATCACCGCAAAGGCCTTGCCATCGCGGCGCTTGCGACGGCGCAGCTCAGCCACCGCCTCGGCGTTGTTGGCGTCGCACACCAAATGGAACCCGCCAAGCCCCTTCACCGCGAGAATCTTCCCTGCCATGAGCATCTCTACCGCTGCCGCGAAAATGGCGTCGGACTCTTCGCGCGTCTTCCCGATCAGCTCTTCGCCCTCAGCACCAACACGCCAGGTCACCGACGGTCCGCACTCGAAGCAGGCGTCCGGCTGGGCGTGAAAGCGACGGTCCAGCGGATCGGCGTACTCGGCAGCGCAGCGCTCGCACATGGGGAAGGCCGCCATGGATGTGGCCGCGCGGTCGTAGGGCAAATGATCGATGATGGTGAAGCGCGGCCCGCAGTTCGTGCAGTTGATGAAGGGGTAGCGGTACCGGCGATCGTTGGGATTGAACAGCTCGGCTACGCAATCGGAGCACGTGGCCAAGTCGGGCGAGACGAGCGTGGTTTCCTCCACGGCGTCGTCATCGGAGAAGCGAATCTCGAAGCTGTCGAAGTCCTCCAGGGGCACTTCCTTGATGTCAATCTCCTCAACGCGCGAGGCGGCAGGAGCGTTGTCGGACAGCTCCATGATGAACTCGTCTACCAACTTGCTCTCGCCCTCGGCATGAATGTAGACGCCATCGGCCGCGTTCAGCACCCAGCCGTTGATGAGGTACTTCTTCGCCATTCGATAAACAAAGGGGCGAAATCCCACCCCTTGCACGATTCCCTTCACATGGATATCGACCGCATCGATCATGAGCTGCTCCCTTGTCTTGCGCTGTGTTGCGCGATATACTACGGACAAGCGAAATGCCCGCTGCATCCGGGCACGACTGCTTCACATTACCGTCATTAATGTGATGAAGAGCCGTTCTTCCTATGCGAGGGGCGGCTTTTTCATTGCCGCCCCTCGCCTCCTTGTTAAACTCTACAACTCGCTCGCTTCGCCTTCAGCGACATCAGCAGCAACGGCGGCGTCTTCGACAGCTTCTAGGGCCGCTTCCCCATCGGACGCCTCGGGGGCATCGCCAAGCTCGGCATCGATGGCCGCCTCGGTAGAGGCAGAGGTCTCCACTACCACGGTGGCTTCGGCCAGCTCTTCGTCTTCGGCCATCGCAGCCGCCTCAGCCAGGGCGCGATCGGTGAAGATGTCGGCGATAACGTCGTCGACCACCTGAGCCAGCTGGCGCAGCGTAACGCCGGAGTTATCGGGAAGGTGCAGGTGCACGCAACGGCGCCCACGCTTGGCCAACGTCACCAAATCGCCAGCAGCCTGGGCCTTCGCCAGCTCGCCCAAGCTGGGAGCCGCCGCGCCCTCGGGCAGCGGAATGTCCTTCAGCTCGTCGGCGGATAGGATGAGGAACACACCCATGTTCGGGCCGCCCTTCTGCAGCTGACCCGTGGAATGCAGGTAGCGCGGACCCACCTCCAGGCAGGACACGCAGCCGAATGACTCGGCCACACCGTGGCGCATCTGCTCGATGGCCTCGCGACGACCCTCGCCCGTGAACGGCAGAAACGCATTCAGCGCAAAGAAGTCGCCGGGCTGAATAGAGGACAGCAGCGCATAAAGCGTCTCGTGCAAATCCTCACAACCCTCGAACACCGGGGCGTAAGTCACTTCCACGTTGCCCATGTCCACGTCTTCGGTGAACACTTCAGTGAAATTGGGCTCAGGCTGACCGTTGTGCAGAATCTCGAGCACCTCGGCCTTGGCAGAGGCGACATCGGGCTGGTCGAAGGGACACACGCCCATGAGGTAGCCGCACATGGCGATGGCGTACTCCCACATGATGAAGTGCTCGGCGAGCTCTTCCACCGTGTCGATACGGTAGTTCAGACGCGGAATGGCGCTGTCAATGTAGGCGAGGCTCATCTCGAAGTTGCGGCGCTCGTCCCACAGGTCGGTCTGAGTCTGGTACATGATGATGGAGCGATCGCCCGGATCGTCGGTGAGCAGCAGCGAGTCAATTTCGATGTTCGGCAGGATGCCTTCGCCGTTCTTGCCCAGGGACTCGGCCACCAGCTGCTCAATCCACAGGCCCAGCACGCGACCGCGTTTGGGCGTGAGGAACGAGAACTTGTTGCGCCCCTTCAGGTAGTTGTCGTAAAGGAACGCCGCCAGATTGATGGCGGGGTTGTCGATGGCGTCCTCGGAGCAGGCCTCTTCAGCCTCGCGGGCGTGGGCCATGAAGGCTTCCATATCGATACCCGCCAGCGCGGCCGGCACTAGGCCAAACACCGAAAGCGCCGAGAAGCGCCCGCCCACCGTGGGCTCGCCCGAAAACACCGCGCGCCAACCCTCTTCACGGGCCTGCTTGTCCAGATCGCTGCCCGGGTCGGTGATGGCCACGAGGTGCTTCACCACATGATCGCCCAGCTCCTTCTCGAAGGCAGCGCGCACGGCCTCAAGCAGCATGCGCGGCTCAATGGTGCCACCGCTCTTCGAGGAGATAATCACCAGCGTGCGATGGGGGTCGCAGATGGTGAGCATCTCGCGCACACGCACGGGCGAGTCGGAATCAAGCGTACGGAACTTCACGCGGGTGGAGTCGTGCTTGTTGTACTTGGTGATGGTCATGGGTGCCTGGGTGGAACCGCCCTGGCCGATAAGCAGGATGGTGTCGATCCCGGCTTCCACCACCTCGTCGGAAAAAGCCTGAATGGCTGCAAGGTCGCACTGCGGAGCGCTCGCCAAATCGGCCCAGCCCATGAACTGCTCGGCGCAGGCCTGGGCTTCCTCGGAAAAGCCATAGAGGGTAGCGTCTTTGGCGTGAATGCGGCTGGCGGCGCGGGCCTTCACCAGCGTCTTCGCCGCGGGGTAGAGCTTTTCGATGTCAACGGAAAGCATAGGCTTCCTTTTCTCGGTGGATACTGCCAGCCTAAACGGGAACGCCCCGTGAAGGGCGTCCGTAACTTGTTCGAAACATTTTACCAAAGCCGCCTCCCATGAACAGGGGGGACCCGGTAACCCTATGGCGGTTCTGTGAACGAAGAGGAGCTTGCCGCTACCGCCAAGCCGCAAATCTGCGAGAAACTGGACAAAAAGCGGTGTTTTGGACTTTTTTCTCTGCCGAATAGGGTCGTCTTTTTTCTTAAACAATTGGTTAACATTAGTTATTTTATAATTTGTTAGAATTGACGCAGTCGTTCTCGAATTACCAAAGTCCAAAACGCGGTTTTTTGGCCAGTTTTCGCCTCACCCTTCACCCAAAGTAAGAAAGGCACCATCGGTGCCTTTCCTCAAATACGTTTGGCTGACAAGCTTCCGCTACAGGTTCAGCGCCTTCTTCAGCGAAGACACGCGGCGGCGGGACACCGGGATTTTCTCCTCCACGCCGTTCAGGGTGAGCAGCAGGGTGCCGCCCGAGACCGACTCAATCTCTTCCACCATAGACAGGTTCACCAGATAACCGCGATGCACGCGGAAGAATCCGTGGCCGTCGAGACGCTTCTCCAGCTGAGCCAGGCTCACAGTAGAGAAGTAGCGGTCGGTGTCGGTCTGCAGGTAGGCGTAGTCATCGCGGGCCATGACGAAGCGAATCTTGTCGATGCCGATGAGAATTTTCTTGCCGCCCTTTTCCACGGGAATGCGCTCGGACTTGTGGGCCTGCAGATGCAGGGCCACCTGCTCGCGCACGCGGGCGATGGCCTGGGCCAGACGCTCGGTTTCCACGGGCTTGACCAGGTAATCGATGGCGTTAACTTTGAAGGCGTCCAGGGCGTGCTCGCTGTAAGCGGTCACAAACACCACCGCCGGCGGGAACTTCAGATGCTGCAGGGCCTCGGCCAACTGCAGGCCGGTGGCCTCGGGCATGTTCACGTCCATGAACATGACGTCGCAGGGGTACTCCTTCAGCTTTTCGATAGCCTCGCGCACGTTGGCCGCTTCGGCCGTCACTTCAACTCCGCCAACCTCGTCAAGAAGGAAGCGCAGTTCGGAACGAGCAGGAGCCTCGTCGTCAACGATGATTGCGTTAAGCACGTCGTCCTCCAAATTATGAACCTCGGATTACTTTCAACGTATTCTATAGCACAGCTGCCGCCCCGTCATGGCCGACCATGAGGAAACCATGGGTTAATTCCAGATGCGGGCAGCAAAGGCCCGCCAGCGCAAAAGCGCCCCCGCAAAGGCAGGGGCGCAAGGATGCACGTCAGCAAAGGCACGGAGGAAGTCCGCGCGCAGAAGCGCTTTTAGACGGCGGCTGCCTGCTTCTCGGCCTTCTTGGCCTTGCGAGCAGCGGCCCGCTTCTGCATGGCATCGACGCAGGTGGCCACGGCGGCATCGCCGGTGACGTTCACGGTGGTGCGCATCATGTCCAGAATGCGGTCCACGCCGGCGACGAGGGCCACGCCTTCCACAGGCAGACCCACAGACTGCAGCACCATGGCGAGCATAATCATGCCGCTCCCCGGCACGCCAGCGGTGCCGATGGAGGCGAGCACCGCGGTCATGACGATGGTCAGCTGCTGGCCAATCGACAGATCGATGCCAAACACCTGGGCAATGAAAATCGCACATACGCCCTGGTAGATAGCCGTGCCGTCCATGTTGATAGTGGCGCCAAGCGGCAGCACGAAGGACGTAACCTCCTTCGACACCCCCATCTTCTCGGTGCATTCCATATTGATGGGCAGGGTACCCACCGAAGAGGCCGACGCGAAGGCGAAGCCCATAACCGGCATCTCGCCCTTCAGGAACTTCAGCGGATTCATGCGGGCGAAAATTTTGATAATGCCCGAGTACACCACGACAATCTGCACGATCATGGCCACGTAGGCCACCACGATAAGCCACAGAAGCGGGCGCAGCACATCGATGCCGTTGTTAGCGATAACCGGGCAGATAAGGCCGAACACGCCGAAGGGGGCTACCAAAATGATGCCGCGCATGATGGCGATGCACACATCGGACAGGGAATTGCAGATCTCAATGACCGGCTTGGCCTTCTTGCCCGCGGCAATCATACCGAAGCCGAAGACCACCGCGATAACGATAACCTGCAGCATGGTGGCATCGGCCATGGGCTGGAAGAAGTTCGACGGGAACATATTCACGATGGTGTCGATAAGCGAGGGCGGCTCGGCAGCTTCGTAGGAAAGCTCGTCGGAGGGCATGGTGTAGCCCGCGCCCACGTTCATCACATTCGCGAAAATAAGACCGAGCGTGACGGCGCAGGCGGTGGTAGCCAGGTAGAACAGCACCGTCTTGCCGCCGATGGCGCCCACTTTCTTCACGTCGTCCAGCGAAACCACGCCGGCGATGATCGAGAACAGCACCAAGGGCACGACGATCATCTTAATAAGGTTCAAGAAGATAGTGCCGAAGGGCTTGATGTAGGTGTCGGCAATTTCCGGCGCTCCCTGCAGCGCCATACCGGCCAGCACGCCCAAGATGAGCGCAATGAAAATCCAGGTGGTCAGTGAAAGACGCCTGAACCAAGGTTTGGGCTTTTGAGGCTCTTCGGCGGACGCGATATCCGTCGAGACAGTTGTGGAGGCATCGCTCATGGCGGCTCTTCCTTTCCCTGAAAAAATACGTGAAGTCATTATAAGCGGGAAGGTAAGAAAAGGGAACGTACCGTCATCGCTTACAGCCGCGCAACAAAGCACTTGATGAGGAGCCGATTTTTTCGTATTGTCCGCATAATGAGTTTTGCTGGAAAGAGGAGAGATTTCCTGTGCTCTGCAGGAGCCTTGTCGAAAGGACACACCATGAATCGCGAAGACATCATCGCGGCGGCGGATGCCTACCTTGACGAGCATTGGGACGATGTCGTGGCCGACATCGCCAAGCTTGTAGAAATCCCCAGCATCGAGGATTTGGCGGCCGCCGGTCCGGGCGAGCCCTACGGCCCCGGTCCCGCCAAAGCGCTTGCCAAGGCATTGGAGGTTGCCGAAAGCCACGGCTTTACCGCCACCAACTGCGACGGCCATGTCGGGTTCGCCGACCTTGCGGGCGAGACCGACACGCAGCTCGGCATCATCGGACACGTGGACGTGGTGCCCGCTGGTCCCGGTTGGTCTTTCGAGCCCTTCGCCGTCACGCGCAAAGACGGCTTTCTCATGGGCCGCGGCTGCCTCGACGATAAAGGGCCTTCCGTAACCGCTTTGCACGCCGCGAAGTGCCTGGCCGGCATGGACGTGCCGCGCCCTTACACCATCCGCTTCATCTTCGGGGCCAACGAGGAAACTTCCATGGCCGACGTGATGTACTATCGCGAGCACTACGCCGACCCGGCCTTTATCTTCACTCCCGACGCCGACTTCCCCGTCTGCTACGGCGAGAAGGGCGGCTACGACGGGTGCATCACCAGCCCGGCCATCATCGACCCGGTCATTCTTGAGTTCGACGGCGGCGGAGCCACCAACGCGGTGCCCGGCAACGCCACGGCCCTCGTGCGCGGCGATGCCTCCAAGCTGCCGCCGGCCGAGCGTTTGACCATCGCCGATGCGGGCGACGGCCTGATTCGCATTACGGCCGAAGGCGTGAACGCCCATGCGGCTTGGCCCGAGCGAGGCATTTCCGCCATCAAGCTCATCGTGGACTACCTGCTTGAGAACGGCCTGTGCAACGAGCAGGAGCGCGAGTTCCTCGAGCTGGACCAGAAGCTCGTCAGCTACACTGACGGCTCGGGCGTGGGCATCGCCACCGCCGACGAGTACTTCGGGCCGCTGACGGTGGTGGGCGGCACCATTCACATCGTGAACAATCGCCTGATACAGACCATGGACAGTCGCTGGCCCACCTCGATTACCGCCGAGGAGATTACCGCGGCCATGACCAAGCTCACCGACGCTATTGGCGCAACCTTCGAGAACACCCTGCTCATGGAGCCTTTCCTGGTAAAGCCCGACGACAAGGAAATTCAGGTGCTGCAGGACGCCTTCCAGTACGTCACCGGCGACACCGAGCACAAGCCCTTCACCATCGGCGGCGGCACCTATGCCCGCGAGTTCTCCAAGGGGGCGTCGTTCGGCGTAAACATGCCCTGGATCGAGAACCCCGATTGGGTCGGCGGCGAGCACGGCCCCGATGAGGGCGTTTCCGAAGAGCTGCTGAAGACGGCGTTCCGCATTTACGTGCTGGCTCTGTACGAGCTCATGCAGCTGGATCTGTAGAAGCCCGGCCAGATTCAAACCTCACAAGCCCACAACAACAAGGCGCCTCCGCTTCGGCGGGGGCGCCTTCGTTTCATGGTGGCTTCCCCGTAAACGCAACGCGCCCCCGGTCATGGCTGAACCGGGGGCGCTTACGGTGAAAGGAGGTATCGGGTTTAGGCGATGGGGTCTTCGCCGAGGTCGCCGTTGCTCAGGGTGTCCAGATCCTGGAGCACGTCGCGGCCCTGGGCATCCTGGCCCTCATGAGGAGCCGGAGCATCCAAGCTCAGGTCATCCAGGTTGAAGCCGTCCAAGTCCATGGGGCCCTCGACGCGGCAGGCGTAGTTGCCCTCGGCGTCGATGTCGATGAGCACGTGGCTGCGGTCATGCAGCTCGCCGGTGATGACCTTCTCGGCGATGCGGTCGACCACTTCGCGCTGAATCAGACGCTTCAGCGGGCGGGCGCCGTACACCGGGTCGTAACCGTCGATGGCCAAGTGCTCCATGGCCGCCGGCGTCACGTCCAGGGTGATGCGACGAGACTGCAGACGATCGCGCACCTCTTCCAGCTGCAGATCCACGATAGGCTCGATAGCCGAGATGGACAGCTCGTTGAAGGTGATGACGTCGTCGATGCGGTTCAAGAACTCGGGGCGGAACGTGGAGGACAGGGCGTCCTGAATGCGGTTCGTGAACTCCTGCATGCGCTTGGCGGCCTGATCGGGCGTCATCTTCATCATCTTTTCGGCCATCTCGCCCATGGTCTCGCCACCCGTGGCCTCGTTCTCGTCGAACGCGCGGCTCTCGGCGGCGTGCTCGCGGATAATCTGGCTGCCCACGTTGGAGGTCATGATGATGATGCAGTTCTTGAAGTTCACCACGCGGCCCTGGCCGTCGGTGAGACGACCGTCATCGAGCACCTGCAGCAGCACGTTGAACACATCGGGATGCGCCTTCTCCATCTCGTCGAGCAGCACCACGCAGTAGGGGTTGCGGCGCACGGCCTCGGTCAGCTGACCGCCCTCGTCGTAGCCCACGTATCCCGGAGGCGCTCCGATCAGGCGCTGCACAGAGAACTTCTCCATGTACTCGGACATGTCGATGCGCACCATAGCCTTCTCGGAGTCGAACAGGTACTCGGCGAGCGTCTTGGCCAGCTCGGTCTTGCCCACGCCGGTGGGGCCGAGGAACAAAAAGCTGCCGATGGGGCGATTCGGGTCGGACAGGCCCGCGCGGTTGCGGCGGATAGCGCCGGCCACCACGCCCACGGCCTCGTCCTGGCCGATGACACGGCCCTTCAGCACCTCTTCCAGATCGACGAGCTTTTCCATCTCGCCCTGCATCATCTTGGCCACGGGAATGCCGGTCCAGGCGGCCACCACCGAGGCGATCTCCTCTTCGGAGACTTCCTCCTTCAGGATGGCGCCGTCCTGCTGCTTCAGCTTCACGGCCTCCTCGGCCGCATGCAGCTGCTGCTGCAGCTGGGGGATGCGCGAGTAGCGAATCTCGGAGGCGAGCTGCAGATTGCCCTCGCGGGTGGCGCGCTCCTCATCGAGCTGGGCGCTTTCCAACTCGGCCTTCAGGTTCTGCACACCCACGATGGCGTCCTTCTCGTTCTGCCACTCGGCCTTTTGGGCATCCAGGGCCTCCTGGGCAGAGGCGATATCGTGGCGCAGCTTCTCCAGGCGCTCCTTGGAGGCGTCGTCGGACTCCTTCATGAGGGCCTGCTCCTCGATCTGCATCTGGATGAGCTTGCGCTCGGCGGCGTCCACATCCTCGGGCATGGAGTCGATCTCTATGCGCAGGCGGCTGGCGGCCTCGTCCATGAGGTCGATGGCCTTGTCGGGCAGGAAGCGGTCGGTGATGTAGCGGTCGGAAAGCTCGGCGGCGGACACGATGGCACCATCGGTGATGCGCACGCCGTGGTGGATCTCGTACTTCTCCTTCAGGCCGCGCAGAATGGCGATGGTGTCCTCCACCGTGGGCTCGCTCACAAGCACCGTTTGGAAGCGGCGCTCCAGGGCGGCATCTTTTTCGATGTACTTGCGGTACTCGTCCAGGGTGGTGGCGCCGATGGCGCGCAACTCGCCACGGGCGAGGGCGGGCTTCAGCATGTTGCCCGCATCAAGCGACGAATCGCCGCCGGCACCGGCACCGACGATAGTGTGCAGCTCGTCGATGAACAGGATGATGTTGCCGTTGGCTTCCTTCACCTCGCGCAGCACGTTCTTCAGGCGATCTTCGAACTCACCGCGGTACTTCGCGCCGGCCATCATGGCACCCAAATCGAGCGAGACGATCTCGCGGTCCTTCAAAGACGAGGGAACGTCGCCGGCCACGATGCGCTGGGCCAAGCCCTCCACGATAGCCGTCTTGCCGGTGCCGGGCTCGCCGATGAGCACGGGGTTGTTCTTGGTTCGGCGGGACAGCACCTGGATGGTGCGGCGGATTTCCTCGTTGCGGCCGATAACCGGGTCCAGCTTGCCCTCGCGAGCCTGCTGGGTGAGGTTCTGGCCGAACTGCTCCAAGGCCTCGAACTGGGTCTTGTCGGTCTGAGAAGTAACGCGGGTGTCGCCACGCAGGCTCTCGTAGGCTGCCTCGATGTTTTTGCGCGTGACGCCGGCCGTGGTGAGAATGCGGCCTGCCGCGCCCTTGTCCTCGGACAGCGCAATGAGCAAGTGCTCGCTCGTGGCATAGCTGTCGCCCAGCTTCTCGGCGATTTTCACCGCGTTGTCGATGACCTTGATGAGGTCCTGGCCGGGAATGGCCATGGGGGCAGCGCCGGTCTGCTTGGGCATCTTGGCAATCTCGTCGCTCACGTTCTGGGACAGCCAGACCGGATCGGCGCCGATACGCTTGATGATAGCGGCGAGGTTGTTCTCGTCGGAATCGAGCAGCGCCTTCAGCAAATGAATGGGTTCGATGACAGCCGCATCGGCATCGCCGGCAACACCCATGGCCGCCTGAAACGCCTCCTGCGCCGTCACCGCTAACTTATCTAATCTCATTTCGTTCTCCTTGTTTGAAACTCTCCGGGGACGAGACCACGCGGTATTCTGATTCGCTCAGACAGTCCTCGCTTTGTGAAACAGGACGTTGAGTCCTGTTTCAGTCGCTGCGGAACTCGCTCGGTCAGAACACCCCGTGTTCTCGC
>CANEDU010000005.1 GCA_947426355.1 uncultured Adlercreutzia sp.
CTCGTGGTGAAGCGGTCGGTGGCCGCAAGCGGGCGTTCCTCCTACCCCGAGGGTTCCACCTACGAGTTGTACCCCGACTGCCCCGCCGCCGTCACCTCCGCCGTGCTAGAAGCGGCTCGCGTCCTGGACATTCAGTTCGGCAGCTTCGACGTCATCGAGGCCGCCGAGGGCAACTTCATCATCGACGCCAACAGCGTATCGAACGTGTCGGAAGACTGTACCGAGCTGTTCGACTTCGATCTCATGGCCGCCTACGCCCAAGCGCTGGCCGCCCGCTACCGGAAGCTAAAGGCAACCCAGGCCCCGCGCGATACCGAGCCCTAAACGTCCGCCCGCCGATGCCTGGGGCTCTGCGCCGCGCCCCACGAACGGCCCCGCGCCTCCCCAGCGCCAGCGACTGACCAGCGCGCCCTCCGCCATCCACCCCATGAAAGGATCCCCATGCTCGCCATCCCCGACGTCTACGACCTCTTCGACCAGATCGGCTGCTGCAGCTTCGCCACCCTGGACGGTCACGGCGGCGTCGATTCCCGCATCGCGCACTTCTTCGCCTGCGACGAGGAGGGCCTGTACCTGCGCACCATGGACGTGAAGCCCTTCTACCGCCAGCTCGTGGAAGGCGGCAAGCTGTCCGTCTGCGGCGAGAAGACCGCCGCGCCCTGCACCTGGGACGACGACAACATGCCCCACTTCCAGCCGGGCTTCATGGTGCGCGTCTCTGGCGACGTGCATCTGCTCACGCCCGAGGAGGTGGCCGAGAAGGCGGCGGCGAATCCCCAGTTCAACGTTGCGGTGTACGACATCAACAAATACCCCGAGACCCGCGTGCTCGTGCTGCATTCCGCCTGGGGCGAGCTGTACGACTACGACTTCAATATGGTGCACCGCGACCACAAGATCCTGCGCGAGCGCTTCGCCTGGGGCGGCGCCACCTTCGAGGTGCCGGGACTTTCCATCACCGATGACTGCATCGAATGCGGATCGTGCGCCGAAGCGTGCACCCATAAGGCCATCGCGCCCGGCACACCTTACGCCATCCTCGGAGAGCGCTGCGACGAGTGCGGCAACTGCTACCACGTCTGCCCCGCTGACGCCGTCGTCAGCAAGGGTGCCTCGGGAAAGTAGGACCGTCATGTCGAAGAACACCACCGCGCACGACACCTCTGCCGCCTCCCTTGTTCCCGCCGTTCCCCCCGGAGGCGACGTCGTCAGCCTCATGAGCCGCACCCTCGGCGCCGCCAACCGTTACCTGGTGGCGCTCATGGCCCGCGAGGGAATCGTCGGCATCGTGCCCTCCCACGGCGACATCCTCATGCAGCTGTTCGCCCACGACGCCATGCCCATGGCCACCCTGGCCGAGGCCATCGGGAAGGACCCCTCCACGGTGACGGCCCTCGTGCGCAAGCTGGCCGACGCCGGCTACGTGGAGAAGGTGCCGAGCGCCCGCGACCGCCGCGTGTGCGAGGTGCGCCTAACCGATGCGGGCCGCGCCCTGGCGCCGGCCATGGAGCGCGTGTCCGCCGAGCTTATCGCGACGCTGACAAATGGCGTGGCGCCCGACGACCTCGCGTGCGTCTGCCGTACCATGAGGGCCATGCACGCGAACTTGAACACCGCATCCGGCACGGCATGCGAAGCCAGTTCCGAGCAGTAGCCCGGGCGCAAAGCCCCGTCCGAACGTTAACCCAATTCCGACTCCCAAGGAGACCACCGATGAACCGTTCCCTTCCCCGCCCCTTCACGACCGCGAAAGCCGGCCTGGCTGCCGTCGCCATCGTCTGCGCCCTCGCTCTGTCCTGCGACTTGGCCGGCTGCGCGTCGAATGCCGCCGACAGCAACGGCAGCAACTCCGCCGCCGATAGCGCCGCCGGCGGCAAGACCCTGAAAGTCGCCATGGAGCTGGCCTACCCGCCCTTCGAAACCAAAGACGACGCCGGCAACCCGGAGGGCCTCGCCGTGGACTTCATCCGCGACTTCGGGGAGGCCTACGGCTACGACGTGCAGATTGAGAACACGGCCTGGGACGGCCTTATCCCCTCGCTGCAATCGGGCAAGGCCGACCTGGTCATCAGCTCCATGACCATCACCGACGAGCGGAAGCAGTCGGTGGACTTCTCCGACGCCTACGCCATGGCCCAGCTGGCCATCCTGGCGAACGCGAATTCCGGCATCGCCTCCATCGACGACTTGAACCAGCCAGGCAAGAAGGTGGCCGTGAAGACCGGCTCCACCGGCGATGTGTACGCCACGAAGAACCTGACCAACGCGGAAATCGTGCGCCTGGCCGACGAGAGCGCATGCGTGACCGAGGTGGTGCAGGGCAAAGCCGACGGCTTCCTGTACGACCAGCTGACCATCTACCGCAACCACCAGGCCAACCCCGACACCACCGAGGCCGTGTTCATCCCCTTCCAGGACGCCGAGGAGTGGGGCATCGCCGTGAAGAAGGGCAACACCGGGCTGCTCGACCAGCTGAACGAGTTCATCGCCCAGTCGAAGACCGACGGCGAGTTCGACCGCCTGACCGAGAAGTACCTCGCCGAGGAGAAAAAGGCCTTCGACGAGTACGGCTTCAAGTGGTTCTTCGACTTCGAGTAAGCTAGCCCCATGAATCGCACGCCCGCCATCATCCGCCCCTTCACCGCCCGCGCCGGCGCGCCCGTGCGCCCTGCGAAGGCCGCGCTGAACTACCTGGCCGTGTGCGTGGCCGTGATCGCCGTGGTGTGGGCGTCGCTGGCCGCGGCGGGCATCTCGCTGAACTTCGACTTCGTGGCCCAGTACCGCGTGCGCTTATGGGACGGCTTCTGCATGACCGTGGGCATCTCGGCGGCCTCGCTCGTGATAAGCCTGGCGCTCGGCGTGCTGGTGGCCGCCGGCCAGGGCGCGCGCTTACTGCCGCTGCGCTACCTGTGCGACCTGTACGTGAAGATCATCCGCGGCACGCCGCTCATCGTGCAGGTGTATTTCTTCTACTACATCATCGGCACGGCCTGGGGCATCGACAACCGCGTGCTGGCGGGCATCGTCATCTTGTCGCTGTTCTCGGGCGCCTATATCGCGGAAATCGTGCGCGGCAGTCTGCTGTCCATCGATGCCGGCCAGCTGGAGGCGGCCCGGGCCGTGGGCTTCACCCGCGCCCAAACCCTGCGTTACGTGGTGGCGCCTCAACTCGTGGCCCGCACGCTGCCGGCGCTCACGGGGCAGGTGGCCTCCATCATCAAGGACTCGTCGCTTCTATCGGTCATCGCCGTCATCGAGCTGACCCAGACCATCCGCGAGATCACCGCCACGAACTACAACTTCTTCGGGGGCTTTCTACTGCTGGGCGCGCTGTACCTGGTGCTCACGCTGCCCATCATGGCCATCAGCCGCCACTTCGAGAAGAGGCTCGATTATGCGCATTAGCCTCGATCACCTGTGCAAGTCCTTCGACGGCGTGGAAGTGCTGCGCGACATCACCTTCAACGAGGAGGTGTCGGCCCTGGCCATCATCGGGCCGTCGGGCGGTGGGAAGTCCACGCTGCTGCACATCATCGGCGGCTTGGAGACGCCCACCTCGGGCACCATGGCCGTGGACGGACAGCCCATCGACTTCGACGAAGCGAGCCTGCGGGCCTACCGCACCACGCTCGGCTTCGTGTTCCAGGACAGCGGCCTGTTCCACCACATGAGCGCGCTAGAGAACGTGGCCTTGCCCCTGCACGTCGTCCACGGGGTGGGCGCCCCCGAGGCCGACGACCGCGCCCGCGAGCTGCTCGCGCGCCTCGGCCTGAAGGACGCGCTCGCCAAGCGGCCGGCCCAGCTGTCGGGCGGCCAGAAGCAGCGCGTCGCCATCGCCCGCGCCCTGGCGGCACGCCCGCGCCTGCTTCTGCTGGACGAACCCACGAGTGCCCTTGACCCCGAGTTCACCACCGAGGTGCTCGATGTGGTGCGCGACCTGGCCGAAGAGGGCACGCGCTTCATCATCGTCACCCACGAGATGGGCTTCGCGCGCCACGCCTGCGACCACGTGGCCTTCCTCTACGGCGGCCGCCTGCTGGAATACGGCCCCAGCGAGCGCATCTTCGCCCACCCCGAAACCCCCGAACTCTCCCGCTTCCTCAGCCGCCTTCTGGAATGGAGCATGTAGGGAGGAGCAGCCGAAACACTGCCCCTCTACACCCTCCAAAGGCTTTCGTCGCGCACCGCGTCCATCAGCCACGCCCCATGCTTCGCGACGTTTCCCACCCAAGAGAGTACGCCGGCTCTCCAACGGGCAATGGCGACGAACTCAACGGTGTTGTCCAGCACCGTCACCTCGTCGCACACATCGAGAGCATGGGAGAAATTCCGCAGCGAAGCACGGTAGCGACGGCGCACCGCCGCATCATCGATATTGTGGCCTCCCGCCGCCACGCGATGCGCGATACGGTCGATGGCCACGGCGGGGGCGTCAACACCGATGTAGTACAGCACGACCCGATAGCCTGCATCGCGGGCACGACGCATATTGCGCAGCACCGCGTGGCCCGTCAGCGTGGTCTCCTGGTTGAAACTGCGCTTGTGCAAGAAGTGCTCTCCGATAAGGCGAACGGCCTCGCGTCCTGCGCGCAACTGATCGGCGCTCGAAGCCGGATCGCCGCCTTGGGCCACGACGATCTCGTCCGAGTTCACGCGCGGCATCGAATCCGGCATGCCCTCCTCGCGCCACAGACCCGTCCGGTAGAACGTCGATTTCCCCGCTCCGTTCACCCCCGCGAACACCGCGTAAACGGGCCGCATCAGAAAACCCCCTGCTTTACCAGCTCCCGCTGCCGCTGCTGCAAGAAGAAATCGAAGGCGGCCATATAGAAGGACGCCTCCTCTTTGCTGCGAGCCGCGGCCATCAGCTCCTCGGAAGGGAGGTGGGCGAACATACATCGACACTCGTCGTAGAGCTCATGGGCGCGGTTGGCCCGTTCCGCGGAGGGCGCCCCGCCCTCTTCCTGCTGCCGAGTCACCCGGTCTTCTATATCGGTACGACGCGGCCTGCCCGCGCGGGGAGCCTCCATCAGACGTGCCAGCACATCCTCTTCGCGCAGCACCCATTCGCGACCGTTCTTCACAGCAGAAAGCCGTCCGTCCTTAATGAGCGCTCGCACGCGCGCAGGCGTTACCCCTAACTGTCGCGCAGATTCCCCCACTGAAAGCATGGCCGGCTCCTTCCCTTAATTATTGCGTTGACGCAATAATATCATAGCAGGGCGAGAAGCGCCCTTCTGTCTGCTTGCGAAAAACACGAAAGGGCGACCCCCTCTCAGAGGCCGCCCAGGCATTCTGTGAACATCTCGCAAAACGGTAGGCGCTCTACTCCAGGCCCATTTCCTTCTTGAGGCGGGCCAGGTCGTCGTCTACGGCGGCGGTGGCACCGGCCTCGGCGTACTTCTTGGCCAAGTCCTCGGTGGGGTCGGCCGGCTTCTCGGACAGCTCGGCCACGGCGTTGGCGCGGTCGAGCATCTCGTCGGCCTTGGCCTCCATGCGATCGAAGGCGCTGCGGGCACCCTCGGCACGGTCGCCGGCCGAGGTCATCTCGTTTACCTTGCTCTGGGTCTTCGCCATCGCAGCCTTGGCCTTGATAGTGGCCTTGCGAGCGTTCAGCTCCTCGATGTCGGAAACGAGCTTGTCGTGCATGAGCCGCATCTTGTCGGCGTTGGCCTTGGCGCCCTCATAAGCCACCACAAGCCCTTCGGCACGCCCGACCAACTCCTGCTTCTTCGCCAGGAACACGCGCGCGTCGGCCTCGTTGCCCGCCGCCAGCGCCTTGCGGGCCAGCTCCTCGTACTTCTCCGCTTCGGCCTTGTTCTCATCCACCAGCTTCTTGCAGCGCTTCTCTTCGGCCATGACGCCGGCGGTAGCTTCGCGCACCTCAGCGAGAGACTCAGTCATCTCGCGCAGGTACTGATCGACCATCTTCTCCGGGTCTTCCGCCTTGTCGAGCAACTCATTGATGTTAGCCTTCACGATAGAGGTGAAGCGATCGAGAATACCCATGGTGGGCGCTCCCTTCTGGCCTTAAGGCCCAGTTCATGGCCCCGCGGGGCCGGGTCAACTTCGCAGGTAGCGAAGAGGTTTCCTGCTAGGTGCCGCACAATCCGTTGCGCTACGAGCGCTGAATCGGATCGTCGGAAATCGGCTTCGCGGAGGTCACCGGCGGCGCGGACGAAGTATCGGCGTACTTCTTCTCCAAATCCGCGAGGCTTGAGTCCTCGAAGGTTTCCAGCGGCGTGTTCAAAATCTGCTCCATCCGCTCGGCTTCGCGCTGCTGGGCCAAGCGCCGATTACGCACGACAACGAACACGATTACGGCAACGATGAGCACGGTACCGCATATAGCCAGCGGCACCACAGGCGACGGCGTAACTGTCATGATACGGTCAGCCGTGTCGCTGAAGGCATTCGCGAAGATTTCCTCTTCGGAGAGACTCATATCGTTGTAATCCTGGTTCAGATAGGCAATGAATATCTGGATGGCCTCGTCATCCAGCACAGAGCCCGTAAGCTGGCCAGCCCAATAAGCGGCGTTGAATCCTCCGTTCCCGTTATCGCAGAATACCAGCACAAAATGCGCCTGATCAGTAAACAGCTTGTCGTACGCTTCACGGGCAATGTCTTGCAGTTGGGCGCTCGATCTCACCGATCCGTTCGGCAAGATGTACACGTAGGGCTGAATGCCCGTTTTCTCGTAAAAATGGCGCAAGCCGCGCTCGAGCACTGCCGAGTTGTGAACCCAGTCGCCATCTTCATCGGTGTAATAGCCCGACTCGGTAACTGAGCCCGCAGGCAGCGCCGTGCGCTCCACCGTCGATGCCGGCACAGAGCTGGTCGCGCAGCCGCCTCCTCCCAAGGCAGTAAAAAGAAAGAGCACAAGAATGATAACGGCGACAACTATGAAGACGGTGCCGCATCCGCTGTTTCCGCCCTTCCCCTGAGGGGCACCAGGCTGACCACCAGGGCCCGGCTGCTGCGGGCCGCTTGGCTGCTGCGGCATGTGCGGCGGCACCGAGCCACCGCCTCCGCCACTTCGACTCGAGCCCATCATCCCGCCGAGGAAGCCGCCCCAAAAGCTGCTGCCACCACCGTAGTAGCCGCCGCCAGGGTAACCGCCCCCAAAACGGGGGCCGCTCGAGCCACCGGCGCTTCTACCGCCACCCCGGGAACCCCCGGAGAAGCTGCCCCCGAAGCCTCCGCCGCTGCTGCCGAAGCCGCCTCCGAAGCCTCCGCCTCCGCCGAAGCTTCCGCCTCCTCCGCCCGATCGTCCCATGGCGCTTCCTTTCACCATTTCAAAGTTTTTGCTGGGATGCGCAACTCAGCTTCCTAAAACAAACGTGCCTCGTAGCAAAAAGTGGCTTAGAAAACACGATTCTTTGACCTTCCCGAGGGCAAAATAGCCTCAAGCGCGCTTCTGTGGCTACGTTTTCCCAGGTCGCGAATGACCGCTATCCCACAAATGCGTGATCCCGGTCAAAGAATCGTCGTTTTCAAGCCACTTTTTGAAAATCCAAGCGTGTAATGCGGTGCTGCGATTGATTACTTCACGATGAGCACGGGGACGTTGGTCTTGTGCAGCACCGAGTAGCAGACGCTGCCGAGCATGCCGCGCACGGCGCCCAGGCCGCGATGGCCCATGACGATACAGTCGTAGTCCCCCTCGTCGGCGTACGCGGTGATAGAGTCGTGGGGCGAGCCGTTCACAACAGCGATGCCCACGCCGTCCACGTCGCCCACCAAAGGCTCGATGTTCTCAGCGATGGCGTCCATGTCGGCCTTGATGGCCTCGCTCTCCACCTCGGAGATGACGTCCATATCCATGGTGTCGCCCATGACGCCGGACATGCGCGAGGCAATCTTGAAGGTTTCCGCGTTGAAGTCGTGCCAGTCGACGACCGACAGCACCGTAATCTCGCCGCCGGGCACCTCGGACACCAAATCGATAGCGGCCTGCAGGGCGTTCTTCGCCGGCTCGGACTTGTCGTAAGGAACGAGCACTTTCTTATACATGAGGAACCTCCTTAGCCCCTGAAGCGGGCGCATCCTACCGAAACCTTACTCGCCCGCTCACATTTATAAGCAGCAGCGTCATTTTATCACTGCGCCCCTTCAATCTCGCTACCTGTAAAGACGGCGTTGAACTTACCCGGCGCCCGATAGAGCCGGCGGCGTCGCGCACCGGCAAAGCAACGACACCGCCTTGGCCAGCAGCGGTCACACGAGCACAACATCGGCGCTACCGGGGCTCCTCGTTGTTCAGCAGGCGATGACGCGAGACCATGATGCGGAACACGCAGTAGGACCCCAGCACAAAAGCGCCGATGTATCCAAGGACGCCGAGCAGGGGCACCTCCAAAAGCTGGGGCTGCATGTTGGTAGTGCACAGAATGGACGAACCGAGAAACAACCCCGCCGACAGCAACGCCAACGACAGACGCCCCACCGAGGCGTACAAGGTGGCCAGCACGCGCGAGGACACGTCCACGTTGCCGTTCAGCTTAATCTGCCCACGGTCGATCATCTCCAAGGTGTTCGAAAGCTGAGTGGGCAGCTTGGCCAGCGCCTCCACCGATCCAGTGCCCGCGATCATGAGGTCCACCAGACGCGTGGCCACGTACTTTGGGTCGCCCTGCTGGGCAATGACGTGCTTGGACACGATCTCGATAACGCTGATATTCGGCGCCACCTGGGCAATGACGCCCTCAATGGTCACGAAGCCGCGGGCGAGCATGGTCACCGACGACGCCATAACCATATTCTGGCTGCGCAGAAGCTCGATAACCTCGGTGAGCACGGTGCCGACGTTAATCTCCTTCACCTCGGCAGTGCTGTACTCGGCAAGGAGCCGTGACAGGGCATCTAGCAGCGCGCCGTGGTCCACCGGCCCGATGATGTGCACGAGCCCCGTCACCGCCTCCTTCAGCAGGTAGGCGTTGCCCGTGGCCACCGCCGTGAACGCCCGCCCCACGAGCATGCGCTCCGACGCCGTGAGCGAACCCACCATGCCCAGATCAATCCACACGACCTCACCGTCGCGAACGAGGATGTTGCCCGGGTGCGGATCGGCGTGGAAGAAGCCGCAGTCGAGCACCTGGGTCACGTAGCTTTGGCACACGCGGCGCGCCAGGGCGCCCACATCTACTCCCTGCTCGCGCAGCGTCGCCGTGTCGGAAATCTCCACGCCCTGGACGAACTCCATCACCAGCACGGACTCCGTGGAATACTCCGGGTAGGCAACGGGGCAGGTAACGCCCTCCTGATGGGCGATTTCCTTGCGGAAGCGCTCCAGGTTGCGCAGCTCGATGGAGAAATCCACCTCGTTGACCGTGGTGCGCTCGATTTCCTCCACGAAGCCCTCGAGCGACAGCAGAATCTCGCGATGGGAGTTGCTTGCCAACTCGCCCGCGGCCAACAGGTGCTTCATGAGCGTGATGTCCTCGGCCATGGACTCGGCCACGCCCGGACGGCGCACCTTCACGGCCACCACCGTGCCGTCGAGCAGCGTGGCCTTGTGCACCTGCGCAATGGAGGCAGCGCCCAAAGGCACCGGATCAATGGAGGCGAACACCGTGTGCCACGAGGCCTGGTACGCCGTGTCAATCTGCTCGACCACGGTTTCAAACGGCATGGGGTCAGCATCGTCGCGCAAGGTTTCGAACGCGTCGCAGTACTCCTTGGGAAGAAGGTCGGAACGGTTCGACGCCAGCTGGCCTATCTTCACGTAGGTGGGGCCGAGAGCCTGCAGCACCTCCACGGCGCGCTGGGGCGTGAGGCCCGAGAGCACATGGTACTCGTGCATGATCTTGACAATCTCGTTCATGCGCTTGTGCGACGTCTTGTCGTCCAAGCTAATTTTGGCAAGACGCATGAACTCTTGGAACGTGGCCATGGTACGCCTCCTTTCGCTGGCCCCATACTAGCTTGGGAAATGACGATCATACGACTCAACAATTGACCTGCTATCAAGCTGTTTTCCAGGAATTCGAACGAAATTGTCACTATGGCGATTAAGTAAAGTGGCCCGTCGTTGAGGTGAAGACGCAGAATTTGTGGCAAAATATGCCGATGTGCAAATGAACGCAGCTTAAACACGCAAGAACAAGGAGACGCACATGGGACTCCTCTCAAAATTCGAGGGCAAGATGGAAGACACCGTGGAAGGTGCCGCCGACCGCATGGGAGCCGCGCCGCTCTCGCCGGTGCAAATTGCCAAGAAGGCCGAGAAGCAGATGCGCCGCGAGAAGATGGTCGGCGCAGGCAAGCAGTACGCCCCCACCCTTTATACCGTTCTGGTGAACGCCGACGACGACCGTCGCCTTCTGGGCTACTACCCCACCCTCGCCGGCGAAACTGAAACCTACCTTTCCGCCAAAGCCGCCGAGCAGGGCCTCGTTATGGACGGTCAGCCGCTCGTGCGCTTCATCGTTGACGACGATCTGCGCCACGGCAAGTTCGACGTCATCGCTGAGATGGTGGCCTCTCCCCTCGTTGAGCAGCTGCGCCAGGAAGAATACGCCCGCTACGGCATCGTGCGCCCCCAAGGTGGCGCCGTTCGCGCGGCGGCCCCGGTTCCGGCAGCCGGCTACGGCTACCAGGCACCCGCCCCTGCGGCTGCCTCCGTCGCCCCTGCTGAAAGCTACGAAGAAGACGACTACTACGAGGACGACGAGCCGCGTCAGGCCTATATATACGACATCACCAACGACCGCGCCTTCACCCTGCCCGGCCAGGCCGAGACCATCGGGCGCGAGTCGAAGAACGACATCGTCATCCCCGACATCAACGTGTCCCGTGTTCATGCGGAAATCCGCCAAGATGAATCTGGCGCCTGGATTCTCACTGACCTGGGCTCCACCAACGGCACCTTCGTAAACGGCCGACAGATTAAGTCGACCGCCCTCCACGATGCCGACCGCATCATCATGGGCACCACCAACCTCGAGTTCCAGCTCATCTAGCCGCCACCGCGCAAGCCAAGGAGGCTCTTCGGTGATCGATCTCGTCCTACTCATCGCGCGCCTGCTGTTCGTGGCGCTGCTCTATTTGTTCCTGTTCGCCATCATGCGCACTGGCATCGGTATGGTCAAAGGCTCCCGCAAAAAGGAGCGCGGCTGGACGGTGTCGGTAGAACGTGGCCCGAAAGAGTTGCGCGGGGTGTCCATTGCCGTGCATGGGCCTGTCATCGTGGGCCGTTCGCCGGGCGCCGACATCGTTATCGGCGCCGGCTACGTGTCCGGCCGTCACGCACGCTTCCAGCTGATGGGCCAGAACCTGTTCGTGGAAGATTTGGGCTCGAAAAACGGTACCGCCGTGAACGGGCGGCCTGTCCATGAGCCCGTGGCCCTGCGCAACAAGGACCTCGTCACCATAGGCGACGTCGACATCCGCGTAAGGAACCAGTAATGGCTCGGGCGAAACGCAAGAAAAGCGGTGCTACCTTTGGTAGTCGCACCGATGTGGGCTGCGTGCGCGAGCACAACGAAGACTCGCTGGCCGTAGCACCTCCGCTCTACGTCGTCTGCGACGGCATGGGAGGTCACGCCGCTGGAGAAGTAGCCTCCGAAATCGCCGTGGATGTCATCTGCGACCGCGCACCTGTTCACCCCGACGCCTCGGCTCTGGGCCAGGCGGTGGAAGAGGCGAACCTCGCCATCATCCGCGCCGCTCGCGAAGGCGTAGGCAAGGCCGGCATGGGTTGCACCTGCACTGCCGCTATGCTGGAGAAGGAGAAGCTCGTCATCGCCCAGGTGGGCGACTCGCGAGCCTATCTGCTCCACCGCGGCGAGATGCAGCAGCTCACCCGCGATCACTCCCTGGTGGCCGACCTTATTGAAGCGGGCCAGATCACCGAAGCCGAAGCTCGCGTGCACCCTCAGCGCTCCGTCATTACCCGTGCTCTTGGCAGCGACCCGCGCACGAGCCCCGACCTTTTCGAGCTTACCGTAGAGACCGGCGACCGCCTGCTGCTCTGCTCCGACGGCCTTTCCACCATGTTGGAAGACCACCAGATCGCCAAGATTCTCGCGAACAACAGCGAGCCGCAGCGCTGCGCGGCCCAGCTGGTTAACGAAGCCGTTGCCCGTGGCGGCTACGACAACGTCACGGTTATCGTCGTCGATGTGACAGGACTTGCCGAGCAGCGCCGTCGCAAAATGACCCGCAAAAGCCGGATCACCGCCCTGTTGCTCAGCCTCCTGCTCATCGCCATCCTCGCTGGATGCGCCTACGGGTTCAACTATCTTGCTTCAAACTCGGCTTATCTTGTAGAGCAAGATGGTAAAGTTGCCATCTACCAGGGTGTCCCCGGAGAGCTTTTTGGCTTTTCCTTCAACCACCTTAATCGCGTAACCTCCGTATCGGTAGATGACTTGCAGCCCGGCACGGCAAACCGCTTGCGCGAAGAAGGCATCAAAGTCGATTCGCTTTCAGACGCCGAGAACCTCGTAGCAGGTTACGAAAAGGAAATCGCCGACCGCAAGGCCGCCGAAGAGGAGGCTGCCAAAGCTGCCGCCGAGGCAAACAAGCCCACAGAGCCCGAGAAAGACAACGACAAAGCGGCCACGAAAGAGGCTAGCCGATGACGCGCCGCAATATAGAGCTCATGCTCCTGGTCATCGCCACGCCCATTGTCATTGTGCTTTTCGCCATGATGGTGGTCACGGGCGGCCAAGAGCTTTCCTTTAATACGCTCGGCGTTCCTCTGGGCATTTTCGCTGCATTTCTCGTGGCGCACATCGCCGTGCGTTTGCTGGCCCCTGCAGCAGACCCGGCCATTTTGCCCATTTCCTTTGCGCTTTCGGGTATCGGCATTGCCTTTGTAACCCGCATCGTGCCCGACTTGGCTGTCAACCAGCTGCTCTGGCTTTTCATCGGCGTGGCAGCCATGGTGGTCACATTGGCCGCCGTGCGCAACTTGGACAAGCTTGCCAATTACAAGTACACGCTGATGATCATCGGTATTTTGCTTTTGCTCTCGCCCATGCTGCCCGTCATCGGCTACGAGTCTGGCGGCGGCCAGCTGTGGCTGCGCTTCGGCTCTTTTAGCTTCCAGCCCGGCGAGCTGGCAAAGATCCTCATTGTGTTCTTCATCGCCGCCTACCTGGCCGCCAACCGCGAGATGCTCTCGGTTTTCACCTGGAAGGTGGGCCCGTTGTGGCTGCCAAGCCTGGCGACCTTGCTTCCGCTCATCGTCATGTGGGCGCTGGCTTTCGCGGTCGTTGTACTTGAGAAAGACCTGGGTCTTGCCCTGGTGCTGTTCTCCGTCTTCGTCATCATGCTCTACGTGGCTACGGGCAAGAAGCTCTACCTTGTCGTGTCCATCGGCCTGGCCGCCATCGCGGCCGTTGCCTTGTACGGCATGATGGGCCATGTGCAGACCCGTGTGGCCATTTGGCAGGACCCCTTCGCCGAGGCCCAAGGCGGCGGCTTCCAGTTGGTGCAGAGTTTGTACTCCATCGCCGATGGCGACTTGTTCGGCACGGGCATCGGCCGGGGCATGGGCGGCGAGCCGGTGGCCCAAGGCGGCATCCCCGTGGCCGAGAGCGACTTCATCTTCCCCGTTATCGCCGAGGAAGTAGGCTTGCTTGGTGCAGCCGGCGTGCTGCTTTTGTACCTGTGCTTCGCCATTCGCGGCATCGTGACCGCGGCTCGCGCCAAATCCGACGTCAGCTCGTTTACCGCCGTGGGCCTCACCTCCATCATCGTGCTGCAGGCTTTCATTATCGTGGGCGGCGTCACGCGTCTGATCCCGCTGACAGGCATCACTTTGCCCTTCATCAGCCAAGGCGGTTCGTCGCTCATCGCCAGCTTCATCATCGTCGGCTGCCTTTTGCGCTGCGGCGACGAAGGCACGGGCGTCGATTCCGAAATGCGTCAAACGGGAACAATAGGCGCCCATGGCTCAGATGCCGTCCTCGGCCGCGTAGCTTTGGGAAAGCGTCTCACGGGAACGATGATTGTGTTTTCCGTGCTGTTCGCGGTACTGGTGGCCAACCTCACCTACCTCATGGTCATCAAAGCGCCGGAATACCAGAACATGCCGTCGAACAACCACACCATAGCAAAAGCGGCGCGCATGGAGCGAGGCACCATCTCGACAGCAGATGGCACCGTACTTGCCACTTCGGTGCGGCAAGACGATGGCTCCTATGTGCGCGAATATCCGGCCGGCGAGCTGGCAGCCCACATCGTAGGCTATTCGTCCCAGCGCTTCGGAACCGCTGGCATTGAAGCGGCCTACAACGATACACTGCGCGGCGAGCAGAACTTCGCTAGCTTCACGGATGTGGTGAACTCGCTTGCAGGCATTCAAACCAAGGGCAACGACGTGGTGCTCTCCATTGACTCGCGCATTCAGCAAGCGGCCCAGGATGCTCTCGTTGGACGCGTGGGTGCAGCTGTGGCCATGAATCCGGAGACAGGCGCCATCTACGCGCTGGCCTCCTCCCCCACCTTCGACGCCGCCAACTACGAAGAGCTGCTCGCCGCCGCCGCCGACAATGCGAGCGACTCCTCCGAGCTGTTCAATCGCGCCACCCAAGCGCTTTATGCTCCGGGCTCCACGTTCAAGATGGTGACCCTGGCCGCCGCTTTGCAAGACGGCATCGCCAAGGCAGACTCCACCTACGACTCCCCAGGCGAAATGGACATCGGCAATGCGCCGGTAACTAACTTTAATAAGCAGGCGTACGGCAAAATTACCCTCGAGCTTGCCATGTGGTATTCCTCGAACACCGTGTTCGGCCAGGTGGGCGTCCAGCTCGGTAGCGATTTGCTCGTGAAGATGGCCTGCAACTTCGGGTTCAACGAGGAAATTCCTTTCGACTTGCCCCTCGCCATGTCACTCATGCCCGACCCCAGCGAAATGACCACCTGGGAAACGGCCTGGGCCGCCTGCGGCGAGCCCGTGGGCGAGCACGAGAGCCCTGCCGGACCCCAGGCCACCGTTCTGCAAATGGCTCTGGTGGGTAGCGCCATCGCCAACGAAGGCGCCCTCATGCAGCCCTATTTGGTAGATGGCATCTTCAACGCCAACGGCGAGCGTAGCTTCTCGCCGCTTCCCGTCAAGCTCAAGCAGGCTATTGATGCCGAAACCGCCAAGCGCGAGATTGAGGTGATGGAAGGCGTCGTGACCAGCGGCACGGGCGCGAAGGCCGCCATCGAAGGCGTAGCCGTAGCTGGCAAAACCGGCACCCACGAGCGCGGCGATGACACCGACGACAATTGGTTCGTCGGCATGGCACCCGCCGCCGACCCGAAAGTCGTGGTGGCCGTCGTTATTGAGAAGGGTGAATCGGGAGCTGGCGCTAGCGCCGCCCGCGACGTTCTGAAAACGGCTCTCGAAGTGACGGGGGCGCTGTAGTACAATGGCAAGACTCACGAGAGTTCGCATAATCAAACCGCAAATGCACTCGTACATGGAACTTTAAGGAGTAATAAGGTGACCGGACAGGGAACAATGACGGGTAAGGTCTTCGGCGGCCGTTACGAGATTAAAGACCGTATCGGCATCGGCGGCATGGCTGAAGTCTATCGCGCCCAAGACCTCACGCTCGGACGCGTCGTGGCCGTAAAGGTGATGCTGCCCCAATTTGCAGCCGATCCCTCTTTTACCCAGCGCTTCCGCCAGGAGGCCGCTGCCGCAGCGAACCTGCAGAGCCCCTACATCGTCAACGTGTACGATTGGGGCCAAGACGACAGCACCTACTATATCGTCATGGAGTTCGTCCGCGGATCGGATTTGAAAACCGCCATTCAGCAGCGCGGCGCCATCAATCAGCGCAAGGCTGCTGAAATCGGCACTCAGGTCTGCCAGGCGCTCACCGTTGCCCATAACCAGGACATCATTCATCGCGACATCAAGCCGCAGAACATCATGGTGCAGCCCGATGGCAACGTGAAGGTGATGGACTTCGGCATTGCTCGCGCGAAAAACTCCGTCAACGACAAGACCTCGGCCGTGCTTGGCACCGCTCACTACATTTCCCCCGAGCAGGCCCAGGGCAAAGACCTCACGGCCGCAAGCGACATCTATTCGCTCGGCATCGTGCTTTACGAGGCCACCACGGGCAAACTGCCCTTCGACGGACCCGATGCTGTGTCTGTCGCCATGCAGCAGGTAAAGGATACGCCGGCGGCGCCTTCCTCCCTTAACCCCAACATTGATCCGGATCTTGAGGACATCATTATGGTGGCCCTCTCCAAAGACCCGGCTGCCCGCTTCGCCACGGCCAACGACATGCGCATCGCGCTGCTTGACTACTTGGCCGGCCGCCCTGTCACCTTGCCTGCAGGCGCCATGAGCTCTTCGTTCACCGAGGCCCAAACGCGCATGATGGGCGCCGTGCCCGTGGCGGGTCCTGGCGTCACGAGCACTCAGGTTATGCCCCCAGTGGCCGGTGGCGCGGTATCGCCGAGCACTACGGGTAACTTCCAAGCAACGAACTACCACGACGCCAATACGAAGAAGAGCAAAAAACCCGTTATTATTGCCTTGGTGGCCGTTGTGGCCATTGCCTTGGCCGCCGCTATCGCCTTTGCCGTATCGGGTGGCTTCAACCCCCACGCTACCGACGAGCCCATTGAGGTTCCCAACGTTGTAGGCAACAGCGAGCAAGAGGCCACCTTCACCCTGGAGCAGGCTGGCTTCAAGGTAAGCGTGAGCACGAAGGAAGACGAGTCCGTCGAAGAAGGCACGGTTTTGCAGCAGGACCCGGCTGCTGGCACCAAGCAGCCGAAAGATACTGAGATTACCATCACGATCGCTGTTGGTCCCGATACCGTTGACGTACCCAGTTTCAAGAACATGACTCTTGACCAGGCTCAAAAAGAGGCGGCGAAATACGACCTTACCGTTGTGGAGGCCGAGAGCCGCTATTCAGAAGAGGTAGACAAGGGCAAGATCATGGACCAGAGCCCCAAAGCCGGCGATCCTGTAAAGCCCGGTAGCCAAATTGAGGTCGTCACCTCGCGCGGTTCAGAGCTTACGTCGGTTCCCAACGTTATCGGCCTTGATGAGGACGAAGCAACCCGACGCCTGTCTTCGGAAGGTTTTGGCGTTAACGTGGGCTCGCGCGTATACAGCGATACCAACCGTGCTGGCACGGTCATTGGGCAAGACCCCCTGAACGACAACGTGAAACCCGGCTCAACTATCACCATCACTGTTTCACTCGGCCCCGAGCCGGAGCCGGAGCCCGAGCCTGATCCCGAGCCGCCCGCAACAACGGACCCTGACCATAACGGCGGCAGCTCCGGTAACACAGGCAACACCGGCGGCAATACCGGCAACACAGGCAACACCGGCGATGGAGGCGGCAACACCGGTGGATCGGGCGACGCAACCGGAGGCCAGACAAGTTAGCCAACTCGCCCGCTTGCACGGTTCTGCAACAAAACCATGAAGACTGCACGCTCCCTCCCTTGCGGTGGGAGCGTGCTTCTATAATGAACACTATGGAAGCCTTGTTAAACACCTTCGACAAATTCGTGCACGCCGATTGGTTCAACACCGTCATCGGCGCAGCGCTTATCGTCCTTATCACACTGGTGGCAAGCCGCATCGCCGTGGCCTTCATGCGCCGCATTCTGAACAAGACGACGCTTCTGCCCTCCAGCTCTATTTTCATCAACCTGGTTCGCGTCGCGGTGTGGCTCACCGGCATCGGGTGCATCCTGTCCATCTGCTTCAATGTGAACGTGAGCGCCATGATCACCGGCCTGGGCGTTGTCGGCATTGCCGTATCCCTGGGTTTTCAGGACACGCTTTCGAACCTTATCGGCGGCCTGATGGTGAGCGTGTCGCGCAACGTGGAGCCCGGCGACCACATCCAGATGGGCCCCAGCGGCGTGACCGGCGTGGTGCAGGACGTTACCTGGCGCTACACCACGATCGTGAACAGCTCGGGAACCTCAATCAATATCCCGAACTCGCTCATGACCTCAACGGCCGTGCAAAGGCTCTCGCCGCCGAACGTCATCTCCATTCCCCTGGTGGTCACCACCAACAGCGAGCGCCTTACGGCTGCGGCCCACCATATTGAAGATGCCGCTGAAAAGGCCGTATCCCGCGTGAGCAAAATTAAGAAGGGACCGAACGTATCGTTTTCGTCCATCAGCGATCGGGGCTTTGTCGGGTCGCTGAACTTCACCATTGCCGAGGCGGACAAAGCGAGCAACGCTACCGACGCCGCCATTCGCGCCGCCGCGCCTTACGTGCACAATCACCCAGTTGAAGAGGAGCCCAAGACTGAAGAGGGCCCCAAAGAGGCTTCGACCGACCCCCAGGCATAAGAAGAGCCCTGCCCCACGCCAGAGGATGAACCCACCTCAAAAGGTGGGTGCTCGCATCGGGTTTCCCGGCTTTCGTATCAACGGATACGAATCTCCGTTCCGACCGCTTCTAGAGCTCCCTCGTCATAATACGTCGGTCCATCGCAGTGTATGGCGGGAACAGGACTTGAGTTCAGTATACGCAAAACAGCCCGCAGGGGAAGTCTTGACATGGGGCCATCTATAAGCTGTTAGCTTGTCGTTGACCAAACCGCGAAAGGCATCGTTTTCATGAAGTCCAGCAGACCTTGCCGGCGGCGGCGCGACGCTGGCGCCCTGCTGTCGGCGACGTGTCGCTGGCGCCGTGCCGATGACGCCGCACATGCCAACTTTATGACAAGGTCGCAGCTGCCGGGCGCAGCGCAACGAGTGCGCTACAATGGCCGCTATGGAAACTGATTTTGAAAGCATCACCCTCTCGCTCTTTGGCGCCGAGCCCGACTCCATCGTAGACGGGCCGGGGCTGCGCTATGCCGTGTTCGTCCAGGGCTGCACCCACGGCTGCCCCGGATGCCACAACCCCGAAAGCCAGCCTGCCTGCGGCGGCACCGAAACGACCCTGTCCGCTCTGCTGGCCGACATTCGCGCCAACGGCCTTGTACGCAATGTGACGCTCTCAGGCGGCGAGCCTTTCGAGCAACCCGAGGCCTGCGCCGCGCTCGCCGCCGAGCTCAAGCGCGACGGCTACGGTATTTGGTGCTACACCGGCTACTTGTACGAGGACCTCGCGCGCCGAGCGGAAGAGGCCCGCGCAAAGCTCGCCGAGCTCGGCGGCGCCACGCCCGATAGCGCGCTCGCCTACGAGCTGGGCGTCGCCAACTTGCTCGACCATATCGACGTGCTGGTCGACGGCCCCTTCGTTGAGTCGCGCAAGTCGCTGGAGCTGAAGTGGCGCGGCTCTTCCAACCAACGCCTCATCGATGTTCCCGCCACGCGCCGCAAAGGCGCCGTCGTTGAGTGGCAGCCCGCGTCGTTTTCCCTGAAGAAGCCTTCTAACTGGTAGGCCTCTAGCCCATCCAAAATAGCGAAACGGGAATTTCACTATTTGGGGGCACCCTTCAGCAGTCAGCTCAACGGCAAACGCACCGTGAAGCGAGTGCCGGCGTCTTCCTCGCTTTCCACGGCGACATCACCGCCGTGGTAGAGAGCGGCGTGCTTCACGATGGCCAAACCGAGGCCCGTGCCGCCCAGCTCTTTGGAGCGGCTCTTTTCCAAGCGGTAGAAGCGCTCGAAAATCTTCTCCAGCTTGTCGGCGGGAATGCCGGCGCCCGTATCGTTCACGCGAATGACCGCTGCATCCTCTTCGTAAACTTCGACGAGCACGCGGCCCTCTTCGCGGTTGTAGCGAATGGCGTTTTCCACGAGGTTGTAGATCATCTGCTCGAGCAAAGTCTCATTGCCCTGAATGATGACGGGATCGGTTCTCAGCGCCACGGTCACCCCGGCATCGGCGGCCAGCTTCGCCAAGCGCTGCACCACATGATGGGCCACCACCGCAATATCCACGGCCGTCGCCTCTTCGGCGGCGGGAGTCACCTCATCGAGGCGCGAGAGCACGAGCACGTCATCGATGAGGGCGCGCATGGCCTGGGCCTCTTCGTAGATGAGCTGGGCGAAGCGCGGCACGTCCTCAGGCGGCACAAGGCCGTTAGCCATAAGCTCCGCATAGCCGGAAATCACCTGCAGCGGCGTCTTCATCTCGTGGGACACGTTGGCCGAGAACTCGCGGCGCATCTTCTCGGCCCGGGCGAGCTCCTTGTTGCGCGAAAGCGCCGTGCGCGAACGGGCGGGCTTGGCCGCGAACTCGGGCGTTACCTCGGCAACCTCTTCCACGTGGCCCGGCATCGCCGAAGCGCCGCCGCGCTCGGGGTCTTGCGCCAAAAGCGACGGCACCTCGCCCGGATAGCCCTGGGATTCGCTCCTCATAGCCCTACGCTTTCAAGCGGTAGCCAACACCGCGCACGGTACCGATGGCCTCTTCGGCGCCCGGGGTCGCCGCGGCGAGCTTCTTGCGCAAGGTCTTCACGTGCATATCCACCGTGCGCGTCTCGCCCACGAAACTCGTGCCCCACACCTGGTCCAACAGCTGCTCGCGCGTGAGCACGCGCCCTTTGTTCTCCAGCAGCGCGCGCAGCAGGTCAAACTCTTTCCGCGTAAGGCTCAGCTCGCATCCATCGGCGGTGGCTGCGCGCATCGACGGCGACAGCGCAATAGCACCAGCCAAAAGCACGTCCCCGGGCAGGACGCTTTCGGCAGGCTTCTCCGACACCGCAGCCGGACGGGCAGCGCGGCGCAAAAGGGCATTCACGCGTGAGATAAGCTCCATCATGCCGAAGGGCTTCGCCAGATAGTCGTCAGCGCCGGCATCAAGGCCCACCACCTTGTCGAACTCCGTGCCCTTGGCGGTGAGCATCATGATGGGGATATGCTCTGTGGCCGCCTGGGAACGAAGGGCCTGCATGAGCACGAGGCCATCATCGCCCGGCAGCATGATATCGAGCAGCACCGCATCGGGCGGCTCGGCCGCGCACAACGCAACGAGCCCTTCGCCATCGGGAAACGTGCGAACCGTCATGCCCGACTGCCGTAGAGCATACGCGGTCAGATCGCGAATATGCTCGTCGTCTTCCACATAGTATATGAGGGGCGCGTCGGCCATGGGGCTCCTTTCAGGTGTCTGGGCGCATTGTAGCGCAGCGCCAGGGCAAAACGGAGCGGGGTCCCGCGTCGTCAAGAAGCTGATGCGGGACCCCGCCTGAACCCAAGCGAACGGGGGCCGCTAGGCCGCGGCCGCATCGGGCGCGAGCGGAGCCTCGGGGGCCAAGGGGCCCTCGACCAGCGGGTTGCGCGGGCGGCGCGGATGCTCGGGAAGCAGCACCATCACGATACGCGCCATAAGGGACACAAACGGCAGCCAGAGCACCGTCATAGTCACGTTGAACAGCGTATGGGCGTTCGCGATCTGACGGGCGATGACCTCCACCTCGGGGCCAGCTGGCGGAATGGCGGCCACCACGCTGGCAAAGGGACCGACGAGCCCCACGAACAAAAGGCAGCCCGACAGGTTGAAGATGCAGTGGGACAGCGCCAGGCGCTTCGCGTCACGCGACTGGCCCACGGCGGCCAAAAGCGCCGTGATGGTGGTGCCCAGGTTGTCGCCGAGCAGGATGGGAATGGCCCCATTAAGCCCGATAATGCTCGCACCATCGGGACCGGGCGTGGCGGCGAAGTTCTGCAGCACGGCAATAGTGGCGCTCGAGCTCTGCACCACCAGCGTCATCACCGTGCCGACCACCACCCCAAGCACGGGCACGCCGGCCACCTGGGCGATCATATCGGTGAACACGGGGTTGCTCGCCAGCGGCTTCATGACGGCGCCCATAGTGTCGATGCCGAGGAACAAAAGGCCGAAGCCGAAGACAGCCGTGCCGATGAACTTCAGCTGCCCCTGACGGCCCAGCTGCATGAGGATAAAGCCCGTGAGCACAATGCCCAGCACGTAGTCGGATAACTTGAAGGCGATGATCTGCGCGGTGATCGTGGTGCCGATGTTCGCACCCATAATGATGGGAATGGCCTGGCGCAGGCCCATGAGTCCGGCTGCCACGAACCCGATGGCCATCACGGTGGTGGCACTGGAGCTTTGCAGCACCGCCGTGGCCACCGCGCCGGCGAGCACGCCGAGAAGCGGGTTCTTCGTCACCGCAGCCAGAATGGCGCGCATGCGCTCGCCTGCGGCCTCCTGCAAGTTGCTGCTCATGAGGTTCATACCGTACAGGAACAGGGCCAAGCCGCCGAAAAGTCCGAGCCCAATCTGCAGCAGTTCTTCCACGCGCGTCTCCTTCATCGTATCGCCGCGGCCGCCCTCATGCGCCGCAAACGCGTTTCATCGAGCACGCAGTATGAAGCGCCCATGAGCGCCCCGGGTAATCCGCAGGTAAAGGGAAGGTAAAGTTTCGCGAGCTACTGAGGAGCGCCCAGCCGTGCACGCTCCCCTGAGGAAACGGGGAAATCGAGCAAAACGCACCCGGAAGCCGTTTCTGCAACAAAGTATGCGATTGAGCGAGTTTTGGACCGCTCAAAAGCGACCGAGAGCAACATTGTGGCCGATTGAGCGAGTTTTTCCCCGACCGAAACTCGCTCAATCGTGTGTTTTGTCGCAGAAATCACATCACAGCAGAAGACTCCTTTTCCGCATGCCGAAAGCAAGCCTGCGCCAATGCTTGTTTGCCAAACAAAATGGCCCTTTATTCAGGAAAGGGCGCATCAACACGAACGAGGGCCGCCCCGCAGGACGGCCCTCGAATTCAATGGGATGCGTCGAACTTGCGCTCGCGCCGCTTTACTCAGCAGCGGGCACGTCGTGCTTGACGCGCTCGCTTTCCTCGGCGCGCTTGGCGTCGTTGAAGCGGTCCAGGGTACCTACCAGATAGCCCGTGATGCGGCGGATGCGCTCGAAGGGCTGATTGTGAGCATCTTCGCTGCGGCCGCACTTGGGGCAGACATCCTCGATGATGCCGTTGTAGCCGCACACCGGGTCGCGGTCAACGGGGTGGTTCACCGAACCGTAGCCCATGCCGCAGTCCTTCATGTAGCGGATGACGCTCTCGAAGGCCTCCAGGTTGTCGGACGGGTCGCCATCCAACTCGATGTAGCTGATGTGACCGCCGTTGGTGAGCGCGTGGTAGGGCGCCTCCAGGGCAATCTTGTCGTAGGCAGAGATGTCGAAGTACACCGGCACGTGGAAGCCGTTGGTGTAGTAGTCGCGATCGGTCACGCCGGGGATGACGCCGTAGCGCTCGCGGTCGATGCGCACGAAGCGGCCGGACAGACCCTCGGCCGGGGTGGCGATGAGCGAATAGTTCATGCCGCGCTGCTCGGAGATGCGATCGCAGTAGGAGCGCATATGGCCCACGATCTCCAAGCCCAGGCGCTGCGCCTCGGCCGACTGGCCGTGATGCTGGCCGGTCAGGGCCACCAAGCACTCGGCCAGACCGATAAAGCCCGTGGTCAGAGTGCCGTGCTTCAGCACGTCGCGCTGAACGTCATCGGGAGAGAGCTTCTCGGAATCAATCCACACGCCCTGGCCCATGAGGAACGGCGCATTGTACACGTGCTTGCGGGCCTGAATCTCGAAGCGCTCGTCAAGCTGGCCGGTAACGAGCTGCAGCTTGGAGTCGAGCAGGTCGAAGAACAGGTCGATGTCGCCCTTGGCGCGAATGGCCAGGCGGGGCAGATTGATGGAGGTGAAGGACAGGTTGCCACGGCCGGGCGTGACCTCGCGATCGGGGTCGTACACATTGCCCATGACGCGGGTGCGGCAGCCCATGTAGGCAATCTCGGTCTCCGGCGTGCCCTTGTAGTACTGAGCGTTGAACGGCGCATCGAGGAAGCTGAAATTCGGGAACAGACGCTTGGCCGAGCAGTGCATGGCCAGCTTGAACAAATCGTAGTTCGGATCCTCGGGGTTGTAGTTCACGCCCTCTTTCACGCGGAAGATCTGCACGGGGAAGATGGGCGTCTCGCCAGAACCGAGGCCCTCCTCGGTAGCCAGCAGCATGTTCTTGATGACCATGCGGCCCTCAGGCGAGGTGTCCATGCCGTAGTTCACCGAGCTGAACGGCGTCTGCGCGCCGGCGCGGGAGTGCATGGTGTTCAAGTTGTGCACCAGCGCCTCCATGGCCTGGAAGGTCTGACGGTCGGTGTCGCGCGAGGCGTTCTTCTCGGCATAGGCCACCACGCGCTCGGCCGCGGCCTCGTCAACCCCGGCATCCACGATGCCGGCGACAACGCCGGAGCGGAAGGCCGGATCCATCTCCAGGCTGGCGGTGGCACCGGTCTCGGCCTCGATGGAAGCCAACAGGTTCTCGGCGAAGGTGCGGTCGTCCTCAATGTCGGTCAGCAGATCGATGCCCTCGGCAATATGCTTCTTGAACAGGCGACGGAAGGTCTTGGCCACGCCCACGGCCAGACCGTAGTCGAAGTCGCACACCGACTGGCCGCCGTGCTGGTCGTTCTGGTTCGACTGGATGGCGATGCAGGCCAAAGCCGCGTAGCTGGAGATGTCGTTAGGCTCGCGCAGCACGCCGTGGCCAGTGGAGAAGCCGCCCTTGAAGAGCTTCCGCAGCTCAATCTGACAGCAGGTGGTGGTCAGAGTGTAGAAGTCCATGTCGTGGATGTGGATGTCGCCCTCGCGGTGCGCCTTGGCATAGCGCGGATCGATGACGCACATCTCGTAGAACTGCTTGGCCGATTCCGAGCCGTACTTCAGCATGGTGCCCATGGCGGTGTCGGCGTCGATGTTGGCGTTCTCGCGCTTCATGTCGGAGTCGGCGGCCTTCGAGAACGTGATGTCCTTCAGCGTCTGGATGAGACGGGAATTCACGTCGCGCACGCGGCTGCGCTCGGCGCGATAGAGAATGTAGGCCTTGGCGGTCTGCACGAAGCCGGACTCGATGAGGGTTTCCTCCACGAGGTCCTGCACACCCTCAACCGTGGGCGTGCCCTCGATGGCTCCGCTCTCAAGCTTCTCGACGACCGTCGCAGCGATCTGCTCGGCGGTAGCGCGATCCTGCATGGCCGCGCATGCCTGGAACGACTTCTCCACCGCGTCGGCGATCTTCTCCGGATGGAATTCCGCCCTACGCCCGTCGCGCTTGATAATGGTTTTAACCATGTCCTTCTACATCCTTTCTTCGACGTTCGCTTCACGCCGCTTTTGCGCCGCTCTTCACGGCCTGCCAACCACAACATGCAGAAGCGCGACAATGTTTTCCCCACCACCGCACTCCATGATTCCCGAAGGGGTAAACCCGTGTTTTGGAATTGTTTGCCCACTTCTTTTCCACGAGTTATTAACCATTAGAACCACAAGATATTGTGTTTCGCGGTTCTAAGGGCGGATACATATAGTACTCGCGGCACCGTTCGAGTTCAACCGAACAAGTTGTGTTTTTCGGCGTCGGAAAAGAACAGAATTAATTTCGACGAGAAGCACAGCCCCGGTCGAGCAGGCCGTATTTCACGCGAAGGCGATCCAGCTGATCGAGCAACGGATTGACCGCAAGCAGCAACCAGGGCAATACGGGCCTAGTCCCCCAATGCTTTCACTCGCATGTCAACCAATTCAATAACCTCGCGTTTTGAATGCACGTTGAGCTTTGCATAAATGCTCGTCGTATGAGTACGAACCGTATGCCAAGAAATGCTAAGCGTGTCGGCAACCTTCCCCGCGTCGTAGCCCATCGCAAGACAACGCAACACATCAGCCTCGCGAGGCGTAAGTCCACACTGCTCCGCAACTCCGTCTACGGCACGACCAAATCGCCCATGATTCGCCTCTTCATTGGCACGCCGCGAGCTCACCGAATAAGCCATCATTTCGTCATAGGTAGGGGTGCCGGCGCCCTCGCTTTTGAACAAATCGTCGAAGTCGCGCTCCGAAAAGAGAAGCACGGCGCACCCAAGAACGAGAAACGCCAGAGCAAGGTAGAGCACAAGCCTTCCAGTTGCTTGCTCCAGATAAGGAAATCCATGCGCGCCCACAAGCCACCCGATGCCACAGCCAAGATGAAAGGCGCCAAGACCCCAACCATAAACGAACAGCGGCGAGGCATTTTTCTGGTACACGACGAAAGCCAGTACGCACCAGAGCAGAAACTCCAGCAGACTCGCCATGAGCGAAATGGCCCAGCTGGGACCGAACGTGGGTCCATCGGCAATGGGGCAACAGGCCACCAGCACGACCACCGACGCCATGACGAGCGAATACAGCTTACCGAAGTTCATCTTTTCGGCATCGAATCCTACGGCCATGGCCGCAAAGGCCAGCGCCATCGCTATGCGCGTAAGCATAACCGGCTTCATGCCATCAATCGTTTGCGCCACTGGCGAGGGTTCGACGACCGAAGCACGCACCGCCGTTGCAATGAGTCCGAAAACGAATACGGCAAAGCAGAACCTCTTGAAGGCGCACGGAACTCTCTCGGCGCCATTTCCCCCCTTTTCACAGGACTCCGATGGCTCATAGCGAGAGAGCCCGCAGCAAAGGGCCGCAACTAAGGGTAATCCGCAAAATCCAATGATGCCGCTTAAAGCGGGACCTCCCACCACCGGCTCCCATTGGGGAGCCCCCACAACGATGAAGTAGACCGACGCAGCAACCAACGTTGACAGGGCTGTGTACAAAATGGCCTGGCGTGGCACTAATGCGCTATACATTCGCCCACAGGCAAGGACTACGGGAGCAAAGCCCCCTCCAGCCAGCACCGCCGCCGTCCTCGCTACGAGCTTCAGAGCCTCGGGGCTTAGCCAGGGCTTCAGATAGCACGGTCCCAATGCCACAATGCAGGCACAGCCCGCAAAAGACGCAAGTCCCCCTAGAGCGAGCGCCCGCCCGTCAGACAATCGTTCTCCCAGACGAGCCGAGAGCCCCCCAGCGAGAAGCAAGACCGTCGCAAAAGACAGCGTCGTAAACACGTACATGACCCCGATATTGGACCCATCGGACTCGCTCGCCGAAAGCCATGCCGTGCTTCCATAGGAAATGGCGAGCCATGCCAGCCAAAGACCCAGACTCGCATAGGGCAAGGCCGGCACCGCTCGAACGAGCTTGACACAAAATGCGCCCATATTCATCTCCCTCCCCTGTAGGCAAAGCCCATCTTAGCTTGTGACCGATTCCAGCTCCAGCTCGGTATCGGGCAGCGAGTGCCCTTGGGCAGGCTTCGCGCTTCGATCAAGTACAGCGCGCCGCAGACGCAGCACGGCATAGCCCACAAAGACAACAGAGTACACCCCGACAGTCACCACCGCTGCTGCACCTCCATGAAAAGCCGAAGGCATCAAGAGCGTAAGCACATGAACATACACGAGCATGAAAAAGAGATAGGCCAATTTCTGAACGCGCTTCCATGTTTCTGTGCGCATACGCTTTTTCACCACCTGAAACGAGGTAATGCCGAGAATCATCAGAAGGGCTAGAAGTACAACGGCGAATACAAAACCACCTGCCACGTTGGCGTTGACCGCCCCTCCATTGGCGAGCCGCGGCACATAGGAGGCAAGATATACAGCCATATGGCCCAAAGCCAAAAGCCACGCGATGATTGAAAGCTCAGCCCGAATGGGCTTGAGCCATTGGTACAACGTAGCCGGCTTCGGAAGCGCCCCTAAAAACATGACCACGACAAACAACGCGAGAGACAGCTCGCACTTCTGAATGAGCACGAACAGAACCGACCACACCCCGCGAGGCAACCCCCACGTCGAACCGGCGATAAACAAAAGATCGATGCCGACAGCCAAAATATAAAAGAGCACTGGATGCTTGTGAATAGGCGCGCGCAGCGCGATGCAGGCTATGAGCGTCGATATGAGCACTATGGCAAATTCCACCGCTAGGCCTCTCTTTCAATCTCGGATTCCGAAAGCACCTCAATCATCTCGCCGAGCGATTCAAAATCGAAGGCGAAAAAGCCCTCGGCCGTCTTCATCGCGCCACGATAGAATCTCGTTTTCAAAATTTTCAGTGACAAATCGCGAAAGTCTTCGAACCAGGACAGAATGTGCTGCTCAAGGAACGTCTTCGAGCATCTGAGGGTTTCAAGGGCCTCGCTGCGTCTCCCCTGCGCAAGCGCCTCTCGCGCGCGATCAGAAAGCAGTGCCATAAATTCGCACATAAAAGAAAGGTGATCGTCTGGGTAATCGTATCCCTGGGCCCTTTCCACGTGCTGTCGTCGATACGTATCACGAACTTCGTGAAAGGCCTCTTGGAACATAAGGCCCTCTTTGCTCGTGAAGACAGATTTGTAGGGAACGGCGTAGCGCCCTTCCCAAGAAGAGGTACCGGCAAATGCAGCGGTAAAATCAATGGCAAGTTCCTGTCGGGTTCCCGTGTTGCGACGCCGCAAGTAACGGTCCATATCGGCAAGGCCCTCTTCCATGAGCCCATGGGCCTCACCGAAAGAAGCAAGGGACCCCAACGCCATAGACTCGATTTGCTCATCGGTCAAGGGACGGAAAAAGAGCGAGGCCAAGACGTCGTAAAAAGCAGAGCGACCCGCAAGGGCCTCGTTCATCTCGAAATCAATTGTCTCTTTCGGTGCCGCGGCGGTCTCAGATGCCGAACCGGGCACCTCTTCAACGAAGCGTTCAGTCATAGCGCCTCCTTCATAGAGCGAGATGCCCAAGAGCCCCGACGCCTGCCCCAGGGAGGGAGGGTGAGAAGACCGACGTCGGGGCTATGGGACAGAGATAAGTCGTTAGGCCGAGCGCGTTACCACAGAGGGGTCATCCTGCCAAGCCGCCGTTTTGGCCGATAGGATGTACACCGTAGCAGGACCAAGATTGCCGGGATCGCTCAGCTGATGGCAATTCGCCTCGCCAGCAGCGGCCACAGCCTTGGCAGCACTGGAGTTCGGGTCGTCCAAGTCGCCGAAGAGGCGGGCGCCGCAGCAGCAGTTGTGCACGCAGGCAGGCTCCCACGTCTCGTCGTTCTTGCGATGGAAGCACAGGGTGCACTTCTCGACCACGTTAGTCGCAGGATTTAGCATACGAGCATTGAACGGGCAGCCGGTCAGGCAGCTTTCGCAGCCGATGCAGTCCTCGGCACTCACGAGCACCACGCCGGTCTCCTCGTCGCGGTAGGAGGCGCCGGTGGGGCACACCTCGATGCAGCCGGGGTTCTCGCACTGCTGGCACTGCATGGGCAGCCAGTACATCTCGATGTCCGGGAAGGTGCCCGTGGGGCCTACGGCATAAACGGGATTGTAGTAGACGCCCAAATCGACATCATTTTCATGCTTGCAAGCAGCCACGCAGGAATCGCAGCCCGAGCAGCGGTCCAGATCAATTACCAGGCAGTTTCTCATTAGAATCTCACATCCTCAGTAATGGGTTCGGCCATCATTTCCGCAGAGGGCAGGAAAGGCTCGAACTCTTCAGGGCTCACCCATACATTAGCCGGCTTTTCAGACTTCTCAATCTTCACCGTGAAGCCGCGGTTGGTGTAGGAGCCGTAGACCTCATTGAAGGGAGCGTCGTTCTTCGTGAGCACGTTGACGTTGCACTCGCGCCAGCCAGCCGTAGGATTGGGCTGCGACTCATCGAAGCACTCGGGATTCCAGAAGCGTTCCATCCACACGGTCCTGGGATTCACGCCCTCGGTCAGGTAGGCGCGGGCGTGCACCTCGCCGCGGCGGCTCGTGACCTTCACCCAGTCCATGTGCTCGATGCCAAGCTCGGCCGCGCTCGCCGGGTTGATGCGGATCTCGGCCGTCGGGAACAGCTCGCGGCTAAACGCAGCGTGACGCATGGTGCCGTGATGGAAGTAGGGCACGCGACCGGAGGTGAGCACGAACGGGTACTCGGAATCGGAAAGCGGGCTTTCGGCCGGCTCGATATACGTGCAGATGGGACTGTAGTCCTCGCAAGCCTCTTGCGGCTCGGGATAGCAGAACGGATAGCCTGTACGTGCGAGCTTAAGCAAGATTTGGCAATAGACCTCAATCTTACGAGACTCAGTACCGAAGCCGGCAGGCAGACCATCGTCAACCACCGTCTCGTGCTGGTTGTAGCCGAAGTATTCGTCTTCAGGAATGGTAAAGGGAATGTATTTGTCAGTGTTGTTGACAAGGTCATCCCAGCTTTCGGCCCCCACGTTAGCTGCCTGAGCGGCCTTAACCTCTTCCTCGGTCGCCTGGCCCATGAAGCCCGGCTTGAGGCCCGGAAGCTCTCCGCCCATAAGTTCGGCGCACTTGGCCACGACACGGCCCGCAGGAATGCTGTGCGAAACCGTTTCCCCGATATGCGTGCACTCGTTCATGAGCCACGTAGTGTTCAGCTGCGTGCCCTTGGCCATGGGCTCCTCCAGCCACTCGCGCAGCGGGAAGACCAAGTCGCACGCCTCGATGTGGAACGAGGTGAGGTGCGGGTACTGGCCGATGATGTAATCGATTTCAGGGAACACGTCGTACCAGGACTTCGCGTTGCCGAGCATGGCCAGCTTGTTGCCGGACATGTCGAACCATACGCGCGGCTTGTAGGGCTCGCCGGTGGCGATAGCGTTGCGCACCGTGGGGATGTGCGAATGGCACCAGGCGTAGAGGCCCTTGTGGTCCTTCATACCCAAGCGGTCGATGAGCAGCTGGTTCGCGAGCTTTTGCTGAGACACATCGGCTTTGCCCACTGGGGTCTCTTCGCCGCGCGCCCACGCCTCGTTCTCCGCATCGGAAAGACCGACGACAGCGCCGATACCATACATGGGAGAGAACATGCCCGCAAAACCATTGTTGAAGGTGACCGGACGAGTCGTCGGCTGGTTGCCCTTGCCATACTGAGTCATAGTGCAGCCAGGTTTATTGATGTACCCCATGATGGAATCAAGGCCCATGCAACCGAGCGGCACTTGGGAGGCGGACTCCATCATGTCGGAGGCCACGCCGTTAACGATACCAGCCACACCGGCCTCGGCATAAAGTTTTACTGCCTCTTCAATCTTCTCGGGCTTCACCCAGCACATTTCGCCCGCATGCTCAAACGTCCAAGGCTCGGCCTCTTCCTTGTAGATCTGGCCGGCCGTCTTGTAGGTCTTGCCATTGAAGTCGCCGGTCCAGAAGATCTCGGGATCCACGGCGCTGTCGGCGGGAGTCGAGTACTCGAAGGGCGCCACGGCGCCCGTCTTCAAATCGAAGCACACGTAGGCCGGGGTGTTCTCGGGGGTCGTCTGCTGGAAGTCCGGGAACAGATCGGCGGCCTTCACCGGCAGCTTCGTGTCCGGATCGATGAGGAAGGGCAGGTTCGTCCAGTACTTCGTGAACTCCTCGTCGTAGAGCTTGTTCTCGAAGATGTAGCGATACCAGGACAAAATGATGCCCGTGTCGGTGCCGGGGCGCACGGGCAGCCACACGTCGGCCTTCACGGCGTCGGGCGAGAAGTTCGGGTCCACGACGACCGTCTTCACGCCGGCAGCGCGCAGCTCGGCCATGGCACGACCGGACATAGCCGTCTGGCTGACTGAAGGCTGGGCTCCCCACAATACAACCATTTCGGTCTTATTGGCGTCGCCCACGCGGAAAATCTCCCGAACAGCGCTATCGGCCACGGACTGATCGTTGCCTCCGTAGAAAAGCTTGGACAGGGACCAACGCGGCAGATAGCACTGGGCACATCCGGGCTCGAACACCGTGGGGGAACCGAAGGCCATGGGAAGCGTCATGGCCTCCATGAACGAATAGGACCCACCGCCGCCCACAGAGCAGAAGAACGAATAGGGGCCGTACTTCTCTATTGCGTCTTTGATGTGGGTCGCAGCCTCGGTGACAGCCTCGTCCCAGGAGATGACCTCCCACTTGTTCTCGCCGCGCTCGCCGGCCCGGCGCAGCGGGTGCAGGATGCGGCGGGGGCTGTACATGGTGTGCAGCTGGTTCAGGCCCTTGATGCACATGGAGCCACGGCTCATGGGCGCATCGGGGTCGCCTTCCAGCTTCACCACAACGCCGTCCTTAAGATAGGCGATAGCCGGGCACATCTGAATGCAGCCATGGCACATGGTCTTCATTTTTGTAAGACCCTCAGTGCTTGAATGTCCGCCTTCGCCGGTGCCGGCAAGCTCCTCTTCCGGCGCGCTCTCCTGCATGCAGCCGGCCATCGAGGCACCGATGGTCGCGGCGGCGCCAGCAAGCGCTGACGCTTTGACAAACGACCTGCGCGTCAAAGTTGATTTCGACATATTCGCTCCTCTCCTCCTTGCTTTCCTCTAGTTGCTTTCTTTCATTTCCTCGAGAAAGTCGGCACCTGCCTCGGACAGACGCCAGCCATCTCTCCAAACCAGAGCGCCGGCGCGCTCGAGCTTGTCCACGAAAACGCTCGGCTGCATCGTTTCCCTTCGGCCGTCGATAACGGTTTCCAGTGTTGGACGCCCAGCGAGCAAGTTGGTAATTTCTTGATAGGTGCGAGGGGCTTCGCCCACGAACTCAAGGAGCTCGCAGTAATCCTGCGTTCTCTCAGGCGCCAGGCTCAGCGCCTGCACAAGCCGAGACCGCGGACTGTAAGCCTCCACAAACGCGACGCCGACATCGGTGGTCTGGTAACCAACGGAGAAAATCAAGTCGTCAATCTCGTCCTCGGACAGACCGTCGAGACTCTCAGGCGTTATCACATTGCCGCCCTCGTCTCTCTCGACGCTTTGAAGGCCTCCCGCCTGCTTTAGGACGGTCAACATATGGAACGGATTCTGCGTAGCGGAACGAAACTGGGGCAATTCGGCTATGAACCTTTCGGCCTCAGCGAGCTGTCGCTCCGTTCTGCAGAAGCAAAGCGTCTCGTAAAGCACATCCCGATTGAGCGGATGGCGAACCACCGCAGTGCCAAGCATGTCCACCTTTTCTTCGAAGGACAGCTCCGACCGCTCGGGGCCCTCATCGGCCTCATAAGCAACGTCACAGCAGGCGGCCTCGGCAAGCGTTCCCTCTTCGCCTTCCCGCTCGGAAGAATCGGCACTCATCCATTCCTCTTGCGCCATGCGCGTTCACATTCCTCCCGCTTAGTCCGTTCCAGAAGCAGAACGGCGTCTCTTGCATTCGCTGAGAGGACTATAGGAGCAAGAGGGTTTAAGCGGCCAGCGGCAAAATGAGGGAATCGCAGGTAAAACGCTTAGAACTAGTGGCGCATTTTGCGCCAATTGTCGAAAAATGCTTGAACCGATTTGCCTGCGCGGACCTGTACGCAAAAAGTTGGAGGGGTCTTTGGCCCCACACAGCCAGCCACAAAAAGGTCAACGTCTGCGGTCGAGCAGGCCGTATTTCACGCGAAGGCGATTCAGCTGGTCGAGCAACGGATTGGCTACGAGCAGCAACGTTGCGGCCACCGCTGCGCCATGGGCCGCGTTCACGGGAAGGCCGGCAAGGTAGACGGCGGCGGCCAGCTCTAAGGTGGGCGCCGTGGAAAGATAGAAGAACGTGGATGTGTCGAGAAGGGGGCCCGCAAGACCCACGATGAGAACGAAGCCCGTGCCCGCCAAGGCAATGCGACGGGGCCAGGTGAGGTTCGCCCGCGGAAAGACGCGAGCGTCGGCAAGAAGCCCGGCAACGAGACCCACCAGGCCGAAGGCGAGCATCTGCCATGGCGTCCACGGGCCCTGGCCGAAGATGAAGTTGCTGGCCAAGGCCGCGGTGGAACCGACGAGGAACCCAACTTGGGGGCCGGCGGCTAGGCCGGCAATCATAATGATGGCGGCCATGGGCTTGAAATGCGGCACCCAGACAAACGCCGCGCGGGCCACCACGGCAAGAGCCGCGAGCACGGCCACCACGGCAATTTCGCGCGCCTGAGGGCGGCGGCCTTCGAACGATACGAAGAAGGGCACGAGCGCATACAGCACGATGAGCGTGCCCGAGAGGTAGTAGCCGTTGCCGGGAACCTCCATGCCGAGCGCGACGGTCAGCGGCGTGAGCACCAGGGCACCTAGCACCGTAGCCAGCGTCTTCGCTCGTCCGGGGCGCCCTTTCGGCTCCGGCGCGCCCCCCAAGTCGGGGCCAAAGGTCAGCTCAGGCATAGGCTCACCACGTCTTCGGCTGTGATGGCGTTGTCGAACAGGCCGCGGCTCATGCGGCTGGCGGCGGTGGTGTAGAAGCTGTTGGAGGCGAAGAAGGGCCGAGGGTCATCGGTGGCCACGATGCCGCCGTCGAAGAAAAGCGCGCACGCATCGGCGTAGCTCGCGCAGAACTCCACATCGTGGGACACCATGAGCACCGTCGCGCCGCGGGCCGCGAGCTGGCGAAGGATGGACGCCAGCCGCTCTTTGAACGCGGCATCAAGCCCCTTGGTGGGCTCGTCGAGCAAGAGCAGGCGCGGCTTTGAGAGCAGCACTTTGGCCAGCGCCGCCCGCTGCAGCTCGCCGCCGGACAAGTCGAAGGGATGGGCATTAAGCAGCGGCTCTATTTCGGCGGCCGTCACCACCTCGGCAAGGGCGGCCGCGCGCTGATCGGCGGAAAGGCCCCGATGCGCGAGCATCTCTTCCAAATCGTCCCGCACCGTTTTTTTCGCCATGAGGCTTTGGGGGTCCTGGGGCAGCAGCGCCACGCCGCCGTGGAACAGGTCGGTTCGCTTCCAATCTCTCAAACGGTGCCCGAGCACCGTGATTTTGCCGCGATAGGAGCGCGCAATACCGCAGAGGGCCCGCAGCATCGTGGACTTCCCCGTGCCGTTTCCTCCGACCACGGCGAACAGCGACCCTTCGGGAACCGCCAGCGTCGTGCCCTTCAGCACGTCGGCGCCATCGCGCTCGTAGCGCAGCCATACGTCTTCAAGCTCGACGGCCATCGGCGCGGGCGGGGCATCGGCCGCGCCATCGTCGGGCAGGGCGCGCCGCGTCGGCGGGTGGGCGGCAACCTCCGCGGCCAGCCACGCGCGCCCCTCGCGCACCGTGAGGGGAAGGCGACCGACCGCCGCGGGGGTTTCTGACGCGAAGGCGTCGGCTTGCCCGTTGCCCTTTGGTGACGCCGAAGCGGTGGCCTGACTTGCCGAAGCTGCGGCCCTCGACCCTTCCACGGTAGCGCAAACGCGAACCGGAACGGGCAGCGCCGCCTTTATCGGGCTCTCCGAACGAAACAGCTCCTCTGCCACAACCCGCGGCGCCCCATCGATAACGATGCGCCCCGCATCCATAACAACCACGCGATCGGCCAGCGCATAAGCCTCTTCCAGGCGATGCTCGCTCATAATCACAGTGGTTCCCAGCTCGCGGTTGATCTTGTGCACCGCGGCCAGGAAATCACTCGCCGCAAGGGGGTCGAGCTGGGCGGTCGGCTCATCCAGCACAAGCACCTCGGGCCGCGCCACCATGACCGAAGCCAGGTTCAGCAGCTGCTTCTGACCGCCAGACAGCGTATCCACGCTTCGGTGGAACCAATGCTGAATGCCGAAGTAGCTGGCCATTTCCGCCACCCGCAAGCGCATGGTGCGCTGATCGCAGCCAAGGCTTTCCAGCACGAAGGCGAGCTCGTGCCACACGCTGTCGGTCACCAGCTGCGCATCGGGGTCCTGCATGACGAAGCCGACGCGGGCAACCTGCTCGCGAACAGGCACCTCTTCCAGCGGCTCCCCTTCGAAAAGAATCCTTCCCTCGCGAGCGCCATGGGGGGCAAGCGTCGGCTTGAAATGTCGCAGAAGCGTCGTCTTCCCGCAACCGCTCGGGCCGCACATCAAGACGAACTGGCCCGGCTCAACGGCGAGATCAACCCCGCACAATGCCGCCCGGGCCGCCCCCGGGTAGCGAAACGTCACATGCTCGAAAGCGAACAGCGCCACGCGAGCCTCCCTCCCAGGTTGATGGCGGTGGGCAACAGCAGAAACGCGCCGTAGCAAAACGCGCCGACGAGCACGTCAGCGCCCACCGGCGGCACAACGATGGCGGGGAAATACCGCACCGCCGTATCGCCCAGAACGAGCGCGACAACCGCGGCAGTAAGCAGCCCGGCCATCACCATAAGCACCACGCTGTCACGCCGCTCCCAGCGAAAGAGCGCAAAGTGCGTGCGGCCAGGCAGCCCATAGCCCCGCGCAACCATGGAATCGGCGGTGACAATGGCGCCTTCCAACGCATCGGCGGAAAGCGCCGAGAGCACCGTTCCCGCCGAGCGCACCCGCGCCGCCAACGTGGCGCCCTCGGAAGGGCCCTGGCCGATACCGGCGCGGGCCATTGCGAGCTTCTCGATTCGCCGGCGATAGGTGGGCACAAGCCGCAGCACCATCACAAGCACTGTCGACAGGCCGGGCAAAGCGCGGGCGAACAAAAACGTGAACGCATCGGAGGTCATGACCAGGTGATAACTCGCAAACCACAGCATCATGGCGGCAAGCATAAGTCCCGTCGAAGCGCCCAAGGCCAGCGCCTCCAGCGTATAGGGGCGCCCTGCCCACCAGCGGAAGAGCACGGTTTCTCCCTGGGCATTGAACAGGGGACTCACAAGAGCGACCACGGCCAAAAGCACTGCAAGACCGCCGACAAACCGCCAAGCGGCGCGACCGCGAAACGAGACATAGCACAGAGCCGCCAGGCAGAAAGCCTCAATCTGCAACAGCGGGTGAGCGAGCACCATGCAGAGCAAAAGGACCCCCGCAAAGAACGCGAACGACACCGCCGGATGCAGCGACGCAAAAGCGCAGCGACCTTGAGCGGGCAAAACGGACATCGAGCCTCTTAGAGCTCGGAAGCGACGTCGAGCCCCGCAACAGCGGCGGCCAGAACACCGGTGTAGGCCGGGGTCGCCTGGCCAGCGGCGCGCAGGAACTGAACGCCGGCGGCCCGCAGCTCTAACGCGGCGGCCATCATGGTATCGGGGCTGTAGTAGGGGTTCTCCTCGGTCGGACCCTGCTGCTTGGCGTCGCGCTCGAACACCTGCAGCGTAGCCATGAGGCACAGATCGGCTCCTTGGAACGCCAGCACATCGCGAGCCTGCTCGGCCAAAACACGGGCCGACCCCGGCGCCGCCAGCGTAGAGAATCCCGCCACGGCCGCACCGTATTCCGCCATCACTTCCACCGCCTCGCGCCAGGTGCCAACGCCATCGGCGAGCATGCCATCGGCGCGCACCTCCACCGACGCAATCAGGGGAGCATCGCTCACTTTGCGCAGCCCCATGAGCGCGCACTTGAGATCGGCTGCCGTGGTGAACCCATTCAAGAAGAACGCGTCGAAGGTGCGCCCTTCGAAGAGCTTCGCGGCACGGGCGTACTGGTCGCGGTTCTCAACCAACGACGCCTTCGACTCGGGATCGAGCGGCAAGCCGCACGGGCCGATCTCTACCAGAACATGCTGGGGCTTGAACTCCGCCATCACCGCAAGGGCCGCCTCGGCAAGCACCTCGCCCTTGCCCTCGGCGCCGATGGCCGTAAGGCGCGCCGGCGTGAGGGCGGCCACAGGGGTAACGACGCATTGGGGGCCGGCCACTGCTTCCATGCGATAGACTTCCTCAATGGTTTCCGGCTCCACCAACAAAGCCAGGGCCTGGTCGCGCACCGACTCGATGCCCGCCCGGCGCAGCGCTTCCTCCACAGGAGACGAGACGACGAGCATATCTTTGCCAAAGCGCAGCGCGAGATCAGCCATGGGAAGTTCCTTTCCGAGAATGTGTTGCCCTCCATGATACAAGATTGCCTGCGGCTTTCTGGGGCGGCACGACAATCGATTCGGGAACATCTTCAGAGGCCCTCCGAGGGCGAGCGGACTCCTCAGCGGGGTAAACGGCCAGGTCGCAGGCTTGAAGCACCCTCCACCGCCGAATTTGCACCGTTCTTCGCGGAAGGCCATGCACATAATGGCTACCAACTCAAGTCTTGACCTACAATTCGTATCAGCGATTTGGAAGTTCCCCTGCTTCCATCGCTCTGCTTCATACCCCTTGAAAGCAGAATGCGGCACTTGATGCCGCTACCCCCTCCTCCGACGCGGTGTGGCACCCCGGCGCACCGCGTCACTGGGTTTCGTGGCGCGGCCGGGGTTCCACGCGCCGTGCGCACGGCGGT
>CANEDU010000006.1 GCA_947426355.1 uncultured Adlercreutzia sp.
CCCCCCACCCCCCCCCCCCCCCGCCCCCCACCGGCCCCCCGCCCCACGCGACCCCGCCCACGTCCAGGTGGTTGGTGGGCTCGTCCAGCATGAGCACGTCCCAATCGCCGATGAGCAGGCGAGCCAGATCGACCCGGCGACGCTGGCCGCCGGAAAGCGTGCCCACCGGCGCGTCCCACGGCACATCTTCCAAAAGGCCCGCAATGATGGCGCGGGCGCGCGCGTCGCCGGCCCACTCGTACTCGGGCACGTCCCCCACCACGGCGCGCTCCACCGTGTCCGCATCGCGCAAGTCATCGGTCTGGCCGAGCACGCCCACCGACACACCGCGCGTGCGAATGACGCGCCCGTCGTCCACCTCCACCTCGCCGGCGAGCACCCGCAGAAGCGTCGACTTGCCATCGCCATTGCGACCCACAATGCCGATGCGGGCGCCCTCGTCCACGCCGAGGGACAAATCGGTGAACACCGTCTTGGTGGGGAATTCCACCCGCACCTTCTCGCAACCGAGGAGAAATGCCACAAAGGCCGCCTTTCACTTGCTTTCGCTTTGGGGGCAGATTATACGCTAGCGGATTTTCCAGACCGCCGTGACGAGCACCACGGCGGCAAAGAGCGTCGAAAGGCCGAAGGCCAGCTGGTAGGGCAACGCGGCGGCCGTGGCGCCGGCATCGGCTGGATCGACCGCGGCGAAGGCGAGACCCGCCACCGAAACGAGCATCATCATGAGCGCGGTGCCGAACGACGCGCAGGCCTGGCGCGCCGCGGCGAAAAACGCGCTGCCGTCCATAACGATGGCCCGCGGAAGACCGGCCAGGCCGTAGGAGTTCAGCGGGCCCACCAACCCGCTCACACCCACGGCGCGCACCCCCTGCAGCAGCGTGAGCACCCACAGCGGCGTGCCCGGCCCCACGAACATGAACGAAGCAGCGCCAACAGTGAGGAAGAGCGCCGAGACAATGCACACCGCCCGAGCGCCCACCTTGTCCACCAGCACGCCGGCCAGCGGGTTCACGAACAGCGCCACCGCGGTGGCCGGAATGAACGCGATGCCGGCATCCAAAGGCGTCATGTTGCAGGGGCCCTGGATGAACAGCGGCAGGATGAGCGTAATGCCCATGAACGAGGCAAACAGGCAGTTCTGGGCCACAAAACCGGCGCGGTAGTGGCGCGATTGGAAAATATCGAGGCAAATGAGGGGGTTGGCAATCACCCGCTGACGCTGGATGAACATCACGATGAACGCCACGCCGAGCAGCGCCGGCACCCATACCTGGGGCGCTGCTAAGGGCATGGTGGAAGCGTTCGACACGCCGAGCAGAAAGCCGCCGAAGCCCAGGGTGGACTGCACGAAGGAGGGCATGTCGAACACGGCGCGCGACTCATGGTCGCCGTGGCTCTTTACCAGGAGGGCCGTAGCTGCGGCCAGCAGCGCGAGCAGCCCCACCAAGATAAGGTAGAAGCTGCGCCAGCCCCACGTGCCGACGAGCGCGCCGCCGATGAGCGGACCGATGTTGGGCGCAAATCCCATGGCAATGCCGCCGATGCCCATGGCCGTGCCCGTGCGCTCGCGCGGGAAGCGCGTCATAGCCACCGTTTGCACGAGCGGCAGCGTGATGCCCGTGGCGATGGCCTGCAGCACGCGGGCCGCGATCAGCAGAGGGAAGTTGAGCGAGAAGAAGCCCGCCGCCGAACCGGCCAGGTAGAAGCCGAGGGCCAGATACACCAGCCGCTTGAGCGAGAAGCGCTTCGAGAGATAGGTGACCACCGGCACCGTGATGCCCATGACGAGCATGTAAACGGTGGTGACCCATTGGCCCTGGGCGGCGTCGATAGCGAAATCGGCGCACACCTCGGTGAGCATGGAGTTCATGACCGTCTGAGTGAGCGATCCTAAGGCGCAGGTAACAACGACGATGGCGAAGAGGGCATAGGTATGGCCCTTTTCGGAAAGATGCATGGGAAACCTCCGTACCTTCCTTGAGCATAACGGCGTTCGAGATTTCGCTCGGGCGCCCTCGACGAGGCACGTTGCTACAAAACGAACGGAAGGGCGCACCGGCGCCCTTCCGCTATTATAACGCTTCCCCTCGGCGTAGCCGTCAGTTGAATCGCTGCTGGGTCTTCTCCAGCCCGTTGTCCATAAGGCACGTCACCGCGCTCGCCCCCTCGGCCACGGCGTGCTCGAAGGCCTCGGCGTCGTCCTTGCGCGGCTGCGAGAGCACCCAGTCGACCACCGGCTTGCGCCCCGGGGGCCGCCCGATGCCGATGCGCACGCGGTACCAGTCGCGGGTGCCCAGCTTGTCGCAGATGGAGCGCAGCCCGTTGTGGCCGGCATGACCCCCGCCGAACTTCACGCGGATGGTGCCCGGGTCGATATCCAGCTCGTCGTGGATGACGATGAGGTGGTCAGGATCTGCCCCGTAGGTCTTCATGAGCGTCTTCACCGGGCCGCCCGAGGTGTTCATGTAGCTTTGGGGCTTGGCGAGCACCACCTCTTCCCCGCGCCACTTTCCCTTGGCCGTCAGCGCCCCGCCCTCGGTCTTCCAGTAGCGGCAGCCCAGCTCCTCGGCCAATGCATCCACCGTGTCGAACCCGGCGTTATGCCGGGTATGCTCGTATTCCCCGCCCGGATTCCCCAGGCCAACGATTAAGTACATTTACTCGAAGAGCTTCCCGATAGAGCCGTTGTTATAGACGACGTCGATGGTCTGCGCGAACAGCGGCGCGATGGACAGCACCTTAATCTTGCCCGTCTGGCGCGCCAGCGGCACCGGCACAGCGTTGGTGACCACCACTTCCTCGATGGGCGAGTTCTCCAAACGCTCGTAAGCCGGACCAGAGAACAGGCCGTGGGTGGCACAGGCGTACACCTCGGCGGCGCCCTTCGCCTTGAGCGTCTGGGCGGCGGCCACAAGCGAGCCGGCGGTGTCGATCATGTCGTCGTTCAGGATGCAGATCTTGTCGGTAACATCGCCGATCAACGCCGTGATCTCGGCCTGGTTGTGCTTCGGGCGGTCCTTGTGCATGATGGCGATATCGCAATCGAGCGCCGTGGAGAACTTCTTCGCGGCCTTGGCGCGACCCACATCGGGGGACACCACGCAAAGACGATCGTGGTCGAAGCTCTTGTTCTTGAAGTAGTCCACGAAGATGGGCATGGCCGTCATGTGATTCACCGGAATGTCGAAGAAGCCCTGGATAGCGTCCTGGTGCAAATCGACCGTGATGATGTTGTCGACGCCGGAAGCCGTGATGAGGTCGGCCACGAGCTTCGCCGTGATAGGCTCGCGTGGAGCGGCCTTGCGGTCCTGGCGAGCGTAGCCGTAATGGGCGATGACCGCCGAGATGGAGCGTGCGCTGGCGCGCTTGGCGGCATCGGCCATGATGAGCAGCTCCATGAGGGCGTCGTTCACATCGAAGGTCTCGCTGGCGCACACCGACTGGATGAGGAACACATCGGCGCCGCGAATCGATTCCTGGTAGCGGGCGTAAATCTCGCCGTTGGCGAACTTCTCGTGCTTGATGTTGCCGAGGCTCACGTTCAAGTACTTCGCGACTTCGTCGGCCAGCTCCGGATTCACCGAGCCGGAGAACACGGCCATGCGCTTGGTCATCTCGGTCATGGATGATCGTCCCTTCTGCGACGGGTTTTCAGCTGCGGCTATTGTAGCGCTATTTCTTCTTCTCGATGGGATGGGCCGCCACCCAACCAGCGATCTCGGACTGCTTGGCGCGGCCGAGGGCGAGCGCGCCGGCGCTCACGTCCTTGGTGATGGTGGAGCCGGCGCCGACAAGCGCACCCGCGCCGATGGTCACGGGGGCCACCATCATGGTGTCGGAGCCGATGAAGGCGCCATCGCCGATGACCGTGGCGTGCTTGTTCGCGCCGTCGTAGTTGCAGGTGATGGAGCCGGCGCCGATGTTCACGCCCTCGCCGATGGTGGTGTCGCCGATGTAGGAGAGGTGCGGCACCTTCGAGCCCTTGCCCACCGTTGACTTCTTGATCTCCACGTGAGTGCCGGCCTTCGCGCCCTCGCACAGGTGCGCCGCCGGGCGCAGATAGGCGCGGGGGCCGCAGGTGGCGCCGTCGTCGATGCGGGCCTCGATGGCCACGGTCTCGTCGACAACGCAGCCGCATCCGACCTGCGTGTCGGTCAGGCGGCTGTTCGGGCCGATGACGCTGTCCTCGCCGATAGAGGTGGCGCCCATGAGCATGACCGAGGGCAAAAGCTCCACGTCGGGGGCGATTTTCACCTCGGGGCCGATGAAGGTGGTGGCCGGGTCCCACATGGTCACGCCGGCGGCCATGTGCGCGTCGTTGATGCGCCGCTGCATGACGGCCGTGGCGTCGGCCAGCTGGCGGCGCGAGTTCACGCCGAGGCACTGCTCGGGGTCGTCGGTCTTGTAAGCGAGCACGGGACGACCCGCAGCACGGCTGATGGCCAGCACGTCGGTGAGGTAGAACTCACCCTGGGCGTTGTCGGAATCCACCTGCTTAAGCGCCTCGAAGAGCGCCTTGGCGTCAAAGCAGTAGAAGCCGGAGTTGCACTCGGTGAGAGCCGCCTCCTCGGGGGTGGCGTCCTTCTGCTCCACGATGCGGGCCACCTCCCCGGCGCTGTCGCGCACGATGCGGCCGTAGCCGAAGGGATTGGCCAGCTCCATGGTGAGCACGACGACGGCGGCGTTGTGCTCCTCGCGCAGGGCCACCATCTCGGCGATGGTTTCCGGGCGGATGAGCGGCGAGTCGCCGGAAAGCACCACAACGGCACCGTCGAAATCGGCCAGGGCCTCCTGAGCAGCGAGCACCGCATCGGCCGTGCCGCGCTGGGCCTGCTGCACGACTACATCCGTGTCGTCTTCCACCAGGGGAATCACCTGCTCGCGCATATGCCCCACCACGGTAACCACCTCATCGGCGCCGGCGGCCTTGGCCGCCTCCACCACCCACCGCACGAGCGGTCGTCCGAGCACCTCGTGAACCACCTTCGGCTTCTTCGACTTCATGCGGGTGCCAGCCCCCGCGGCCAGGATAATCGCAGCAGTTTCCATGAAACGCCCTTCTATAGCCACTTGCGCGCCCCAAGGCGCCAGATTCCAGTTGGTCTAGTATAGCGCAAGAGCAACCCTTCTACCTGAAGCGCTTCAGCAGCAGCGAATTGCTCACGACGCTCACGCTGGAAAGGGCCATGGCGGCGCCGGCGAGGGCCGGGGCGAGGATGCCCGCGGCGGCGAGCGGAATCATGATGCAGTTGTAGATGAGCGCCCAGAACAGGTTCTGCTTGATCTTGCGCATCGTGGCCTTCGACAGGCGCAAGGCCACAACGAAATCAGACAGGCGGTTGCGCATGAGCACCACGCTTCCGGCATCCAAGGCCACATCGGTACCCGAGGCGAGCGCCACGCCGATGTCGGCGGCGGCGAGTGCCGGGGCGTCGTTGATGCCGTCGCCCACAAAGGCCACGATGCTCTTCGATGTCGCAGCCGCATCCTGTGCCACCTCGGCCGGGGAAACCAGCGGCAACGGCTGAACGGGCGCGTCGGCCATAGGGTCGGGCGAGGCAGTCATCAAGGGGTCTGCGAGAGCCTCTTCGATGACTCGCTCATTTTCCCTTTGCGCGCTATCCGCCTGCTCACTGGCGGCCTTGATCAGGGCAACGTCCGCCGCGCCCTTTACCGCCCGCACGCAATCGGCCTTTTCGAGCGGCTTCACGCCAGCGAAGACGTGCTCGGGGGCGATGCCCACTTCCTGGGCGATGGTGCGAGCCGTAGGCGCCGCGTCGCCGGTAACCATGTACGCAGTCACGCCATAGGTTTGCGCCAGCTCGCGCACGGTGGCAGCGGCATCGGGTTTCGGCTCGTCGCGGAACTGGATGCGGCCGACCGGCTGGCCATCGATGCTCACGAGCGAGCCGGACGCGCCTTGGGCACCGTCAGCCTTCCCCACGCCAATGAACACCTCGCGGCCTTCCGCCACGCCGCGCACACCCTCGCCCACGAGCGCCTCGAAAGCGCTCGCCTCGGGCAGCGGCGCCAGACCGCGCTGCTCGGCATAGGCCACGACGGCCCGGGCCAAGGGGTGCTCGCTTTTCGCCTCGACAGCCGCGGCCAGGCGCAGGGCCTCATCGGGTACGTCGCAGGCTACCACCGTCGGCTCGCCCACGGTGAGCGTACCCGTCTTATCGAACACGGCGGCCGAGAGGCCACCCATGGTCTCCAGCACCGTGCCGTCTTTGATGAGCACGCCGAGCTGCGCGCCCTTCCCCATACCGACGGTAAGCGCCGTGGGCGTGGCCAGGCCAAGAGCGCAGGGGCACGCCACGCAGATGACCGCGATGGCCGGCATGAGCGCCGACACGAGACGCGCGCTTTCGTCGGCAGCAGGCACCACGAAGAACCACACGCAGAACACCACGAGCGCAATGATGAGAATGGCCGGCACGAACACCGCCGCAATGCGGTCGGCGATGCGCTGGATGGGGGCCTTGGTGCCCTGGGCGTCTTCCACGGCCCGCACGATGCGGGCCAAAGTAGAGTCAGCGCCCACGCGCAGCGCGCGCACCGTCACCGCGCCGGTCGTGTTCTGGGTGCCGCCCGTGACCGCATCGCCCGCTACCTTCACCACGGGCACCGTCTCGCCCGTGAGCATGGACTCGTCCACTTCCGTGGAGCCTTCCACCACCACCCCATCGACGGGCATCTTCTCGCCGGGACGCACGCGCACGGTATCGCCAGCCACCACCTGGGCAAGGGGTACCTCGCGCTCCTTGCCACCGCGCATTACGCGCGCCGTGGGCGGCGTGAGGTTCATGAGCGACTCGATGGCCTGGTTCGTGGCCCCCTTCGCGCGGCTTTCCAGCATCTTGCCCAAAAGCACGAAGGTGATGAGCATAGCGCAGGTTTCGAAATAGGGCATGCCGTCGTTGATGGCGAGCGACTCATGGCCTGTCCAGTCGCCGCGGAAGACCGGCAGAAAGGTAATCCACAGCGAGAAGAGAAACGCGATGGTGGTGCCGAGCGCCACGAGCACGTCCATATTCGCCGAGCCGCCCTTGAGCGACCCCCACGCGCCCCGGTAGAAGCGGGCGCCGCAGCCGAACTGCACGGGCGCGGTGAGCGCCAGTAGCAGGATGTTCGCGGCGAACATGGCCTGCACGTGGGTCGGCTCGGGCACGAACAGCCCTGCGAGGGCAGCGCCCACCCCCATATGCCAGCCGGGAATCATGCCGATGGCCACGATGGCGACCGTGAGCACGGCCGCTATCCCGAACACCTTGCGATCGCGCTTGGCCCGGGCGGCCTCGCGGGCGCGGCGCTTCTCGTCCACCAAAGGAGCATCGTCGGGGATGATTTCGGCCGCGAAGGCCAGGCTGTCGAACACGGCGAGCATGTCGTCCACACTGGCTTGAGCCGGGTCGAAGACCACTTTGCCCGTGTTGTTGGCCAGATTCACCGCCACATCGACAACGCCGGGGGTTTTGCGGTAGTGGCTCTCGATAGAGGCGGCGCAGTTCGCGCAGTGCATACCCTCGATGGCCAGGCGGATGGAAGCGCTGCGGGGCCCATCTGCCGCGGGATCGGCCTCGTACGCTGAAACGCTGCCCGAAGCCATGGCTTCGTCGGACGATGACTCCGAGGAAGCCTCCTTCACGCCGCCATCGCACGCCTGCGCCTTTTCTGCGTCCTTCTTGGCCTTCTCCGCCGCATCGGCGGCTATCTCGGCCGCAAAGGGATGTTCGCCCTCATCCGGCATGACCGCCACCTTGAAGTTGGTGTCATCCAGGGCATGCAGAAGGTCGTCGAGCGTCACGCGGCTTGGGTCGTACGTCACGTCGACGCGCTGCCCATCTAAATCGACGGCCACCGAGGCCACGCCCGAAAGGTCTTCGTAATGCCGCGTCACATTCGCCACGCACTTCTCGCAGTGCATGACCGCCACGGCCAAACGCTGGGTTTCCATAGATGCTCCCGTCTTTATAGAAAGCGACGCATAAGCGTCATCACTTCATCGACCACCTCATCGTTGCCGTCGCGAATCTCCTCCACGACGCAGGTGCGCATGTGCTCCCGAAAAAGCATCTCGGAGACGCGGCGCACGGCCGATTCGGCGGCGGCCAGCTGGGTGAGCACGTCGCCGCAGTAGCGGTTGTCCTCGATCATGGCCTTCACGCCGTTCAGCTGTCCGATGGCCCGGTTGAGCCGCCGCGTCACATCGGCCTGCAGCTCCTCCGAGCGCGGCGTGTGCTTATGCCGGCAAGCGCATCCGGAAGCCTCCGCGTTCTTAGAGGCCCTCGCGATATCCGCGCGCTCTTTTTCCGTTTCCATGTCCATCTCCGTTTCGCCCGCTTGCGCTTCCGCCTTCATGTCCCAGGGCGCTTCGCCCCCATTTCCGAGGGTATTTCAACCGCATTCCATGGTCGTTTCGCCCGCATTTCCAGAGCTACTTCGCCCGCATTTCCGAGGGCATTTCAACCGCATTTCCAGAGCCGCTTCGCCCCCATTTCCGAGGGCGCTTCGACCAATCACGCTTTCTTGTGCGCGCGTTTCGTTCTTTATACCCCCAGGGGGTATTTTTTGTCAAGCATCAGGCCTTTGACATAAAAAGTAGTCCGCGATGGCAGAAAATGACGTTTCGAGGCGCAGTCAGAGAGCCTTTCCTTAACCGTCAGTGACGATTTCCGAGATATCGAAGCCCGCTCTCGCCGAATTGCGGCCCGAACACCCCCGGTATAAGCCGGCCGCGTCGCACGCTGCGCCTCCAATCGACATTTTCTGCCACCGCCGCTTCGAAAAGGAGCAGAGCACCCGTCCAAAACCAATTGCGACCCCCAAAGCCAAAACCCCCCGGCCCCCCCAAAACAAAAAAAACGCCCGCAGCCGAAGCTGCGGGCGCATTGCGCGAGAGAATGTCTCGGTGGCTTACAGCGAATCGATGTAAGCGACCAGGTCGCCGACGGTGGTCAGGCCCTCGGGCTCGCCGAAGTCAACCTCGCAGGCCTCCTCCAAATCGCAGATGAGCTCCACCATATCCAGCGAGTCGATGCCGAGAGACTCAAAGGTAGCCTCGGGGGTGACGGTAGCGGGATCGATGTCGAGATTGCTCTCGAGAACGGTGGCGATGGTGTCGATGGTGGCCATGGACTAGTCCTCCTTTTGCTTGAGCAGGCCGTAACCGCCGTCGTCGCGGCGGTACAGAACGTGCACCTTGTTGGTGTCACGATCAGTGTACGCGAAAAAGTCGTGGCCGAGCAAATCGATTTCCACGAGCGCCTCTTCCTCGGTCATCGGCGTGAACTCGATCTCCTTGGTACGGACGATCTCGTCCTCGGCCAGCTCGTCCATCAGGCGATCGAGGTCGAGCTCGGTCTCGGGGTGGGCATCCTCGTGAGCGTAGTCGACGATGCGCTCGGTGGCGCGGACGCGCTTGTCGAGGACGCGAGTCTTGTACTTGCGCAGCTGACGGGCAACCTTGGCGGCGGCCACGTCGATAGCGGCGTACATGTCCTCCTCGCTCTCCTCAACGCGAACGATGTGCCCCTTCACGCGAACGGTGACTTCGCAGATGGCCGGCAGCGGGTTGGCCGGGTTCTTCTCGGTGTACAGAACAATTTCCGTGGAGACGGTGTCAGCGTCCACAGCCTTAATCGCGTTGCCGACCTTCTCCTCAGCGTACTGACGAAGGGCGTCGGTGACGGGCATTTTGCGTCCGGACACGGTGATCGTCATGATATCCACCTCTTTTAGCTCGTTGCTTGCAAAACCACATTGACAAGCGGCGATCCCGCACGACCCAATCAAGCAAGAAAAGGAATGCGGCGAGTGTCCGCTCGGCAACGTGAGACACAAGGATAACGCAATTCTGCTAATATTCAGGGGGTAATTTGGTGTTGCAAAAAAACGGTTTTCATACGAGCTATTGAGCAGGGTCGCGCATCGACGCGAAGAGAATCAGAGAATCGAGGAATTCTGTGGAACCGACGGAGAAAAATCCCGACCCGCATCACATTTTCATCGACGAGGTACAGGGGCATCAGCGCCGCTGGCTCAAGGTCGTCCAGTTTACGAGTTCGTCTACCAAGGCCGCAGCCATCATGCTGGCAGCAGCGGTAGTGGCGCTCATCATCGCGAACTCCCCGGCTTTTGAGTCTTTCGAGGAATTCTGGCACACCCACGTAATCATTGGCGTGGGCGGCTTGATTGGCGAGATGTCCTTCGCCCACATCATCAACGACATCTTCATGGCCGTGTTCTTTCTTCTGGTCGGTTTGGAGATCAAATATGAGATGACCGTTGGCGAGCTGACGAACATCCGCCAGGCGGCTCTGCCCATCATCGCAGCCTGCGGCGGCGTGCTCGCGCCTATCGTCATCTACTGCATCTTCAACGCCACCAATCCCGAAACGTCTCACGGCTGGGGCGTGCCGACGGCCACCGATATCGCCTTCGCCCTGGGCATCATGGCCCTGCTCGGCAACCGCGTGCCCAACGGCGTGCGCGTGTTCCTCTCCACGCTGGCCGTGGCCGACGACATCATCGCCATCCTCGTCATCGCCATCTTCTACGGTCAGAGCCCCTCGCTTATGTGGCTGGGCGTCGCCGCGGTCATCCTCGTGGCGCTTATCCTGCTCAACCGCGCCCATGTATACGCGCTGGCGCCCTATCTGCTCGTCGGCTGCCTGCTTTGGTTCGCGGTATTCATGTCCGGCGTGCACTCCACCATCGCCGGCGTGCTGCTCGCCTTCACCATCCCCACAGGCTCGCGCGTCGACCTTTCGAGATTCATGCAGTGGTCGGGCGATCGCGTGCGTGAAGCCAACGACGCTTATATCGCCACCGAGCCGGTTACCCTTCAGAAGGACTACATGAGCACGGTCTCGCGCTTGTCCCAGGTTGCCCGTCAGGTGGTGCCGCCCGCAACGCGCCTCGAGCACATGCTGTACCCTTGGGTCTACTTCGCGGTGCTGCCGCTGTTCGCGCTCACCAACGCTGACGTGAGCTTCTTGGGCGGCGACGTGGTCGCTATGATCACGAGCCCCGTCTTCTTCGGCGTGTTCTTCGGCCTGCTTCTGGGCAAGCCCCTCGGCATCTTGCTGTTCAGCTTCCTCACGGTGAAGCTCAAGATTGCCAGCCTCCCGGAGAACGTGAACTGGATCCATATGCTCGGTGCCGGCATTCTGGGCGGCGTGGGATTCACCATGGCCATCTTCGTCGCGAACCTCGCCTTCCCCGAAGCGGTGCTCATCGCCGATGCGAAGATCGGCATCCTGTCCGCCTCGCTTTTGGCCGGCGTTGTCGGTTTCCTCTTCCTGTTCATGCAGGCGAAGGCCGCCGAGCGCCAGGGAATTGCCTATGTGTCCGCCTCTCTTGACGAGATGGTGCGTCCGACCGCCGGCAAGGAGGCCGCCGACATCGCCGACGACGTCGTGCTCGGCTTGGGCGACGACGATTTGGTGGACGACGTGCGCGATGTGCTCATTTCCGAAGGCGGCGTGGTGGAGTTCGTCATCCACGAGAAGCGAGCTCGCGATGACGCCGAGGCGGCCGAAGCCGACGACGTCACCGGCATGAGGCCGTAATCGGCGCCGGCCTTAATGCGTGTTGCCAAGGGCGCTCTCCTAGGGCGCCCTTTTTCGTTGCGTCGTGCCATGCCGCGTCGCGGGCAAAGCTCTAGCGCGATCGCCGCAAAAAGCCTCGCCGCACTCCGCTCAAGTCCACACTCGGGTAAGCAGAGCAGCCCCGAGCCTCCCCGAACCCTCAGGCGACCCTCCCTGCAACCGCCCCACATTCGCGCTTTGTTCTCGGTGTAAAATTCTCCTATTGACCTGCGGTTTTATTAAGCATACCCTTCACCTATGAAACTGCTTGCTATAGATGACACCGCCAAGGATTTCTACCTCTGTGCGCCCCAGCTGACTCGAGGCGCGAAGAGGACGCGCGCCTGTTCGGCACCCGACCGCCCACCAGCGACCGCCGACGCGGAGGCGCTTTGCGGCCGCTTCTCTCATCCGCCCTACCATGTCCTCACTTCGCGGGCGCAGGGCAGTCGCACGGCTCGCGCAATCCGGTGTCATCGCCACAGGGGCCCTCTTCCGTCGGGATCGTTTCTCAGGATATCGAGCGACCTGCTCGTGGCATCGCCCGAGTACCTCTTCTTGCGCGCAGCCAAAACACTGCCCCTCGTTCACCTGATTGCCTTCGGCTATAGCCTCTGCGGCACCTATTACCTCAACGACGCAGGCCAAGGCGCCGCACTCTCCTCAGCTGCCAAGATTTCGCGCTATCTTGCGCGGTGCGAGGGCATGCACGGAATCAAGAAGGCCCGCCAGGCGCTTCGGCACGTGCTCGACAACGCCGCATCCGTACGTGAAGCCGCCACGGCCATGAAACTCACGCTTCCCTGCAGAATGGGCGGATACGGGTTACCACATCCCATGCTCAATCAGCGCATCGACCTTCCCTCGCCAGCGCGCGTCAACCTCGGGAAAAGCCATGTGCGCATTGACCTGTGCTGGAGCGCCTGCGGAGTAGGCGTCGAATACGACAGCGACGCGTGGCACACCGGGGGCACGCAGATTACCCACGACTCGCGCCGCCGCAACGAGCTCGCTTGCCTCAACTTCGATATCATCACCGTCACGAACGACGAGATGAAGTCCGTAGCCGACATGGACAGAATCGCCAAGGCCCTGGCGAACAAGCTGCGCATCAGAAAGAGGCCCACGGTCAAAGGCTACGATAGGCTGAAAGTTGACCTGCGTGACATTCTCGAGGGGTGGGCCTGATAGCGCTCATCGCACACTGCGGAGCCTTTTTTGGCAAGTTTTTTCGATTTGAGGCGCACTGAAGGTGCCTTCGACGCACATATCGGCCTTTTTTGACGCTATTTGCTCGGAACAACCGCTCGAAATCGCGATTATCGGGGCTGATTACGACTCCCTCGCGCCTCAAAACGCACTTTTTTGCCACGAAGAGGCGACTTCCTTGCAATTAAGAGCCTTCTTCAGGTCTGCGATGGCGTAGAGAGTGCCGAAGGCGACGACGGCCCCGGTGGGAGCGGTTTCGCAGGCAGACGCAGGGGCATCAGCCTCGCAGGCAGGGACAAAGGCGGCACCATCGCGAGCGGTTACCCGAGCGAGCGCAGACGCGGCGGCTTCGCAGGCAGAAGCGAGGGCGGCAGCAGGCGAGGCGCAGGGGATAACCTCCGCCGCTCTGTCCTGCTCGGCGAGCACGTCGCGAATGCAGGCAGCCAAATCATCGGCGGCCAACGCGCGCGGGCTGGGCGGCGTATAGACGCGGAAGCTGCGCGCCCAGGGAGCGACGGCGCGCATCATGGCCGGATAGTCCTTATCGGCCAGCACGCCCACGACGAAGTCCACCGTGCCGTGCCCGGCATCGCCGAGCAGATCGCTCAGGGAATCGGCTAAAGCCTCGGCCCCCTGGGGATTGTGGCCGCCGTCGATGATGACAAGCGGGTCGGTCGCCACCACCTCGAAGCGTGCGGGCCACGCCGCCTGCGCGATGCCGGCAAAGGCAGCGTCTTCGGAGATGCCCCACCCGCGTTCACGCAACACCTCGATAGTCGTCAGCGCCACGGCCGCATTGCAGGGCTGGTAGCTGGCCAGAAGCCGCGTCTCGAAATCGCGGCCGTTCCAGCTGAAACGGCGCAGCGCCGTCCCGGCCAAAGGCGCGGCGGAAAGTCCCGAGAAATCGACCACCGTCAGCGCGCACTCCTGCTCGCGGGCCACGCGCTCGATGACCGCCATGGCCTCGGGCTCCTGAGGCCAGCTCACCACCGGCGCGCCGTGCTTTATGATGCCGGCCTTCTCTGCCGCCACCGCCGCCAAGGTGTCGCCCAAAAGCTCGGTATGATCGAGCCCCATGCGGCACATCACGCTCGCCTCGGGCGCATCGATGACGTTGGTGGCATCCAGCCGCCCGCCCAGGCCCACCTCCAAAACGACGATATCGCACCCGCAGGCGCGGAAGTGCTCGAGGGCCGTGGCGGCCATGAGTTCGAACTCAGTCGGGTGGTCGCCGCACGCGGCCTCCACCGCCTCGGCCGCAGGACGCACCGCCGAGACGGCCCGCAGCAGTTCCTCTCCCGTAATGTTAGCGCCGTTCACGCGGATGCGCTCTTCGAAGCACTCAATGAACGGGCTCGTGAACAGGCCGACTTTGTACCCCGCCGCCTGCAGGATGCTTGCTAAATAGGCGCAGGTGGAACCTTTGCCGTTGGTGCCCGCGACATGGACGAACCGCAGATTGTCTTGCGGCCGCCCCAGGCAATCCAGCAAATCCCGCACGCGCTCAAGCCCCAAGCGCGAGGCCTGCCAGCGCGGCGTGTTGATCCACGCCACCGGATCGAACGCGTCGCTTACGTCATGACCGATCTCGTCGGGGAGGTTGTTCTCGCGTTCCACAATGCTCCTTCACTGCCTACCGTTTTCTTACAAACGAAGCGAACGGAAAGCTTACCAATCACGTCATTCTATACTAGCGGTATCGTCGCGCCAACGAGAGGAGGAGCTGTGGCCGTCATTTACAATCTGAATCGTCCGAACCCGCTGGACGCGCCCTGCACTCCGGATGTCTGCAAGCCCCCTTTGGTGCAGATTCTCACCTCCGACGAGTTTAGTCAACTGGACAGCATCTCGCGGGAAGCCCGCACCGAGCTGGCGGCCCTGGAGCTTTCCGAAGCCAACTTCGTGGAGCTGTACCCCGCCTTCGTCATCGGCTCGTTCTCGGTGCCCGACAAATCCGACCCCACAGGCGACCCGGAGACCCTCTCGTTTTACCTGGAAGCCGACCATCTCATCTTCATCGACGACGGCACCATCGCCCAAAACACCCTGAACAAGGTGGCAGCCACGGGCATTCTCACCAAGCCCACCACCTCGCATGCGCTCTACGCGTTCATGAAGACGCTCATTGCCGATGATTTCACATGGTTCTCGGCCATGGAGGACGCCATGGAAGGCCTCGAGGACGCCATGATCACCCGCCAGGCGGATATCTCATCGCAGACCATCATGAGCTACCGGCGCGCCGCCATGCGCATGGGCTCCTACTATCAGCAGATCGGCGTCATGGCCGACCTTATCGCCGACAACGAGAACAAGGTCATGTCCCGCGAAGAGGCCCGCACCTTCGGGCACATCGTCAGCCACGCCAACCATCTGGCCGACCGCGCCAGCATGCTGCGCGAGTACAGCCTGCAGCTTTACGAGCTGCATCAGACCCAAATCGACCTCAAGCAGAACTCCACCATGCAGATTCTCACCATCGTTACGGTCATGTTCGCGCCGCTGACGCTCGTCACCGGCTGGTTCGGCATGAACCTCGCCGTTTTGCCCGGCCTTGATTGGCCCTACATGGCCTTCACCATCATCGGGCTGGCGGCCATCATGATTGCGGCGATGGTCATCTTCTTCAAGAACAAGAAGTGGCTCTAACCAGCGAGCCACGCGAACATACGCGCCGACCGTCCGCCCTACTCGGCCCTCAGCAGTTCGCCCAGGGTGGCGAAATCGTTCTCCAGCGCCACGCGCTTGCTGCCATCGTACAGGGCCGCCGCCGGGTGAAAAATGGGGAACACCTTGAAGCGCCCGGCTTTCTGCAGCGTGCCGTGCAGGCGCGTGATGCCCACATCGGTCTTCAGGATGAACTTCGTGGAGAAGTTGCCCAACGTGACAATGAACTCCGGGCTGATGGTGCGCGTCTGCTCGCGCAGAAACGGGGTGCAGGCCTGAATCTCCTCGGGACGCGGGTCGCGGTTGGAGGGCGGACGGCACTTCAGCACGTTGGCGATGTACACGTCGTCGCGCGTGAGGCCCGCGATGGCCAAAAGCTCGTTGAGGTACTTGCCCGCAGCGCCCACGAAGGGCTCGCCCTGCAGGTCCTCGTTCTTGCCGGGGGCTTCGCCTACGATGAGCACGCGGGCCTCGGGATTGCCGACGCCGAAGACCGTCTGGGTGCGGCCGTCGCACAGCGGGCAGCGGCGGCAGGCGGCCACCTCGGTTTGCAGCTCCTCCAGGGGAATGTGGGGTCGTTCGGGCATGACGCGTTCCTCCTAAACGTAGAGCCTCGGCAAGCGCGAGCAACCGAAACCGATGGCCACCTCGTGCTGGATGGTGCCGAGCGTTTCGGCCATCTGATCGATGGTGACGGCCGCCTCGCCCTGTTCGCCCACAATGACGACCTCGTCGCCAATCTGGGGATCTAAGTCGTTGCGCTGGCGCAGGTTCACTTCGAACATGCACTGATCCATGCAGATGTTGCCCACCTGGTGGAAGCGGCGCCCGGCGAGCAACACGTCGGTGCGGCCCGACAGGCCGCGGCGGAATCCGTCGGCGTAACCGATGGGCAGCGTGCAAATCTTCACGGCGCCGGGGCTGCGGTAATGCAGGCCGTAGCTCACGCCCTCCCCCACCGGCAACGCCTTCACGTCGGTGATGCGGGCCTTCACACTCATGGCGGGCTTCAGCTCGATCATCGGGTAAGCCTCGGGGCACGGGTAGAAGCCGTACAGCGAAATGCCGAGGCGCACCATATCCAGCTGCACCTCCGGGTAGCGGATGGCCGCCGCCGAGTTCGCCGCATGGACGATGCCGGGGTTGATGCCGGCGGCGCGCAGGGCGTTCACTGCCTCGTAGAAGCGCTTGGCCTGGCGCTCGAAATCGATAGTGCCGGGGCAGTCGGCCGTAGCGAAGTGAGTGAACGTGCCCACCAAATCCAGCGCGCGGTGGAACGATATCTGCCGCGCGAATTCCACCACCTCGTCGTAGCGCACGCCGATGCGGTTCATGCCCGTGTTCACCTTCAGATGGAAGGGACCCGACAGCCCGAAGGCGTCGGCAGCCTCGCCGTAGCGGATAGCGAACTCGGGCGTGTAGATAGAGGGCATGATCTTGTAGGCCAACAACAGCGGAATGGCCGACGCCGGCGGCTCGCCCAGCACCAGGATGGGCGCGTTCACATAGGCCTCGCGCAAGGCGATGGCCTCGTCCACCGTGGCCACGCCGAGGTATTCGGCCCCGGAGTTCAGCGCCGTCTTCGCGCACTGCACGGCACCGTGCCCGTAGCCGTCGGCTTTCACCACGGCCATAAGGCGCGTGCCCGGATTCAAGCGGCGCTTCACCGCCGAGGCGTTGTGCCGGATAGCGTTCAAGTCGATTTCCACCCAGGACCAGCGGCGATCCACTTCGGGAATGTGCGCGAGCCTTTCGGGGTCGAAGCGCGGAGGCTCACCGGCCGGCGTGCCACTTTCGGCGAAACGCAGCACGTCGCTGGCTGCCGAGGAAAGCTGCGTAACCGCTGGCGCCGCCGCGGCCGCACCGGCGCTGGCCGCCGGCGACCAGGCCTCGGCCAGCGAGCGCTCCTGCTTGCGAACCACGAAGGACGTCTCGTCATAACGGGAGCCGCGCAGGGCATCGCCCGCGGACACGAAGTTCGGATCGCGGCGCGAGAAGCCCGTGAACCCATTGGGAAGATCAGCCATAACGCTCCCTCATTAAAGCAGCCGCGCCCCCTTGAGCGCGGCCGCAACAGCAAACACGTTCTGTGAGAGTATACCGCAGACCAGCCGCGGGGGATGTGCGCTATCCGAGTTCGCCCCGCGCTGCGGCCGCGGCGAGCTTCTGGGCGAGGTCTTTCTGCGCATCATGGCCTTCGCCGGCCATCATCTTCACAGCGTGCGGAAGGGCGGCCACGATGCCCTCCCAGTTTTCGGTGGCCGCCTTGGTTGATCCGGGCAGGTTGATGATGAGCGTGCGCCCGCGCTGGGCGCAGATAGCACGCGAGAGCATGGCGAACGGCGTGATGGCGACGCTGTGGACGCGCATGGCCTCGGCGATGCCGGGCACCTCGCGATCGGCCACATCGCGGGTGGCCTCGGGGGTCACGTCGCGCAGCGAGAGACCCGAGCCGCCGCAGGTGAGCACGACATCCGCGTCGGTGTTGTCGCAGGCGTCGATGAGCGCGCCGGCGATGAACGGGCGCTCGTCTGCTTCCACGACGCGACGGATGCACTCCCAGCCCTGCTCGGCGATGAGCTGCTCAAGCTTCTGGCCGGCCTCGTCGGTTTCCAAGGTGCGCGTGTCAGAACAGGTGATGATGGCGAATTTGATGGTCATGGCTCCTCCTACAGGGCAACTTCTTCGGATACGTCCAGCAAGATGCAATCAACGACGCTGCCGGCCGGCTGGGGCTCGGTGCCGTCGGGCATGATGGCCATGCAGTTGGTCTTCTGAATGGGACCGAACAGGCCCGAGCTCTGGTTCTTGGCCGGCGTCACCTCGTAGGCGCCGTCGGACGCGCGGGTAAGGTTCGCGCGCAGGAAAATGCGTCGCGGATCCTTGTTTTTCTCATCAGCAGTCAGACGCGCCTTCACGACGGGATGATCCATGAAGCGATAGCCCTGCATGGTGCGCAGCGCCGGGCGGATGAGCATCTGGAAGCCCACATAGGCCGCCGCCGGGTTGCCCGGCAGCCCGAACACGGGCGTCCCTTCCACAATGCCGAAGGTCTGGGCCTTGCCGGGCCGCATGTTCACCGTGGTCATCATGAGCTCGCCGAGCTCGGCCACGACCGGCTTGATAAAGTCGAAGTCGCCGTTGGCGGCACCTCCCGTGGTAACTACGAAGTCGTAGGTGTGGGCCGCCGCGGATACTGCGTCGCGCAAAGCCTCGAAGGTGTCCTCCACGATGGGCAGCATATGGGCCTCGGCACCGGCCTCGCAGGCGGCGGCGGCCATGGCATAGCTGTTGGAGTTGCGGATCTTGCCCGGGCCCGGCACCTCGGTCGGAGGCACGAGCTCGCTGCCCGTGGCGATGATGGCCACGCGCGGGCGGCGGTGCACCGGTACCTCCAGCACGCCGCAGCCGGCCAGAAAGCCCACCCCGGCCGCTGTGAGCACGTCGCCGGCCTCTACAACCACCTCGCCGGCACGCGCCTCTTCGCCAGCAGGACGAACATTGGCGCCCACCTTGGTCGGCGCGGCGAACGACACGATGGAGCCGGGCTTGCCGTCGCCTTCCACCACGCCCACGATCTCGTACTTCACCACCGCGTCGGCATCGTCGGGAAGACAGGCGCCGGTCATGATGCGCACGCACTCGCCTGCGCCGATGGAGCCCTCGAACACGTCTCCTGCACCGATTTCGGCAATGACGCGCAGCGTGGCCGGTGCCTCTTCCGTAGCCGCCTCAATCTCGGCGGCGCGCAGGGCGAACCCATCCATGGCGGAATGGGCGAACGGCGACACGTCGATATCGCTTACCTGGTCGGCAGCAACGACGCGTCCCACGGCCTCGAGCAGCGGCACGGTTTCCACGGGCAGCTTTCCCACCGCCCCGCACACCAGCGCGCGGGCCTCTTCCAACGGAATCATTTCTTTCACAGACGTTCCTTCCCCTTCAGGCTCTCACGCGCCTGGTTCGAAATTTTCTTCCTCAATTATAGCCATCTAAGAATACTTTAAAAGCCCGAACCGCAGGGTTCGCCTCCGCGCTACAATGACCCTATCATCTTCTAAGGAAAGAAGGCGCCTATGAGCTTCGCCGTGACACCCTACACGCCCCCCGATTTCGATGCCGCTCACTTGAGGGAGGCGCCGAATGCGCGCCTGGAGCCGGCACCCAAAGACTTCGTGGCGCCCGAGGGCTACCACGCCATGTCCATCTACCCTGAGTACCTGAAGCTTGACGGGCAGTGGGTGCTCGCCCGCGATTCCCGCATGGACTGCGTGGCCGTGGTGGAAGACGGCGAGATTTTCGTGCGCGAGTTCCGCCACATCAAGAAGGGCGACCTTATCGCCTGCGGGCGCACGGAGCACGGCGAGGAGGGAATCCTCGTCTACACTGAGGGCTTCCGCGAGCTGGAGCTGCCCGAGCCAGGCGCGCCCCACCCCGGCGGCCACGACAACTTCGCCTTCCGGCTCGGCCGTTCCCGCGAGACCGCGTTCTCCCGCGACTACGACGAGCTCTACGCGTTGCTCGAGCACGAGCGCGAGCACGGATATGTCGTCTGGGTGCTGGGGCCCGCCTTCTCGTTCAACGGCTATTCCCGCGATGCCTTCGCGAAGATCATCGATGCCGGCTACGTGGATGCGGTCTTCGCCGGTAACGCGCTCGCCACCCACGATTTGGAAGGCGCCTACTTCCATACGGCGCTCGGCCAGGACATCGACACCCAGGAGAACCGTCCCAACGGGCACTACCATCACCTGGACACCATCAACCGCGTGCGCTACTGGGGCAGCATCGACAAGTTCATCGAGGAAGAGCACGTGCACAACGGCATCATGTACGCCTTGGAGAAGAACCGCGTGCCCTACGTGCTCGCCGGCTCCATTCGCGACGATGGCCCCCTGCCTGGCGTGTTCGGCAACGCTTATGCGGCCCAGGATGTCATGCGCAGCCACATCCGCAAGGCCACCACGGTCATCTGCCTGGCCACCATGCTGCACACCATCGCTACGGGCAACATGACCCCGAGCTACCGCGTGCTGGACGACGGCACCGTGCGTCCTGTGTACTTCTACTGCGTGGATATCGCCGAGTTCACCGTGAACAAGCTCGTAGACCGCGGCAGCCTCGCCAGCCGCGGCATCGTCACCAACGTCCAGGACTTCATCGCCCACGTCGGCAAGGGCCTGGGGGTTTTGGGGTAGCGCTTCAGACATAGCGAAGCTTCACAGCTTTCAATGAAAAGGGCCGCTTCCGGAGAAGCGGCCCTTGCTTGTGCTTTGGCTTGGGAACGTTTAGCGCTTGATGTTGTAGAACGCCTTCAGGCCGGCGTACTCGGCCTGTCCCTCCAGCTGCTCCTCGATGCGGATGAGCTGGTTGTACTTGGCCACACGGTCGCTGCGGGCCGGGGCGCCGGTCTTGATCTGGCCGGTATTGCAGGCAACCGACAGATCGGCAATGGTGACGTCCTCGGTCTCGCCGGAGCGGTGGCTCATGACGCAGGCGTAGCCTGCCTGCTTGGCCATCTCGATGGCCTCGAGCGTCTCGGTGAGCGAACCAATCTGGTTCACCTTGATGAGGATGGCGTTGGCGCATCCCAGCTCGATGCCCTTGGCAAGACGCTTGGAATTGGTGACGAACAAGTCGTCGCCCACCAGCTGCACGCGGTCGCCGATGCGCTCGGTGAGCTTCTTCCAGCCGTCCCAGTCCTCCTCGGCCATGCCGTCCTCGATGGAGACGATGGGGTACTTGTTCACAAGCGCCTCCCAGTAGTCCACCATCTCGTCGCTCGTGAGCTCGCGGCCCTCGCCGGCCAGCACGTACTTGCCGGTCTCGGCGTTATAGAACTCAGTGGAGGCCGGGTCCATGGCGAAGAGGATGTCGGTGCCGGGCGCATATCCGGCCTTCTCGCAGGCCTCAACGATGTAGGCCAGCGGCTCCTCGTTGGTCTTCAGGTTGGGGGCAAAGCCGCCCTCGTCGCCCACGCCGCCGCCAAGACCAGCGTCGTGGAGCACCTTCTTCAGCGTGTGGTAGATCTCGGCGCACCAGCGCAGAGCCTCGGCGAAGGTCTCGGCACCCACGGGCATGATCATGAACTCCTGGAAGTCCACGTTGTTGTCGGCGTGCACGCCGCCGTTCAGGATGTTCATCATGGGCGTGGGCAGAAGGTGCGCATTTGCGCCTCCCACGTACTTGTACAGAGGAAGCCCCGCGGCCTCGGCAGCAGCCTTAGACACGGCCAAAGACGCGCCCAGGATGGCATTGGCGCCGAAGGCACCTTTGTTGTCGGTGCCATCGGCCTCGATCATGGCAGCATCCACCATGCGCTGGTCCTCGGCCTCAAGGCCGATAAGCGCGTCGGCAATTTCACCGTTCACGTGAGCCACAGCATCCAGCGTGCCCTTGCCCAGATAACGGCTCTTGTCGCAGTCGCGCAGCTCCACGGCCTCGAAAGCGCCGGTGGAAGCGCCCGAGGGAACCGCCGCACGGCCGAAGGAACCGTCCTCCAGCACAACTTCCACTTCGACGGTGGGATTGCCGCGGGAATCCAAGATCTCGCGCCCGTACACATCGATGATGACGCTCATGAATGCCTCCTTGAAGGTTTGGTTGATGATGCAATCAGCGTCCACCATCATAGCACGTCGCCCGCTCCCCCTGCGCGAAACCCGTTGAAGCTCTGCGCAAATCTTCCTATAATGGCGGGCTATGACTGCAAAGAGAAACATACCCGGCTTCGTTTACAAGCTCATGCTATTGGCGGCCACCGTCATTTGGGGCATTGCCTTTGTGGTGATGAAGGATGCCGTGGATGTGCTGCCGCCAGCGCAGCTTATCGGCGTGCGCTTCTTCCTTACAGGTCTGCTCATGGCCGCTGTGTTTCACCGTTCGCTCAAGAACACGTGGAACGGGCCGTGCTTGAAGGCAGGACTCGTGCTGGCAGCTGTGACGTTTCTGGCCTTCTGGGTGCAGACCATCGGACTGGCCGACACCACGCCCGGCAAGAACGCCTTCCTCACGGCCACCTACTGCGTCATCGTGCCCTTTATGCTGTGGCTGCTGGCGGGCAAGCGGCCGACTCTCGCCAACGTCGGAGCGGCGCTTTTGTGCATCGCGGGCATCGGCCTTGTGTCCCTGACCGCCGGCGCCTTCACCATGGAGTTCGGCGACGTCATGACTCTTCTGTGCGCCGTGTTCTTCGCGGCGCAGATTATCGCCATCTCTCATTACTCAAAGCAGTTCAACGTGCTGGCGCTCACCGTGTACCAGTTCCTCTTTGGCGGGCTCATGGGCCTGCTTGTGGGAGGCGTCACCGAGCCGGCGCCGAATCTTGCGGCGCTTACGCCCGAGTTTGCCTTCAACCTGTTCTATCTGGTGGTGTTCGCCTCGGGGCTGTGCTACCTCTTTCAAAACGTGGGGCTCGCCCATGTGGCACCGGCCCAGGGCTCGCTTCTGCTCTCCCTGGAATCGGTCTTCGGCGTGCTGGCCAGCGTGCTGCTGTACGGCGAGGTGGTCACGGGGCGCATGCTCGTCGGCTTCGCCCTCATTTTCGCCGCCATCCTTTTGAGCGAGCTCGCCCCTGCACGCAAGATGTTAGAGCAGCGCGAAGGCGCAGCAGGCTATGACGCCGACGAGGAATACGCCCCCGTCGCGCAAGGTTAGGCCCCGCTCGGCCAATGATGTCGGCGCCTCAGTCGCCCCGAAGCAGCGGGCGTCCATGGCCTGAGCCAGACGGTCAGCGCGGCGGAAAAGCCCCACGAACACCGGGGTCATCATTCCGCCGTAGGCGCGCAGGCGCACCGACACTCCCGGGCCCTCGAAGGCGGCACCGCGCGACGCCTGGGCGGCGCGTACGGCTGCGAGCTCTTCAGCTAACAGCGGAATGAAGCGCAGGGCAATGGAGAGGGCCGTTGTGAAATCGCGCACGGGAAGCCCCCACCGCCCCAACGGCGCGAGCACCTTTCGCAGCGCATCGGTAAGCTCCGTGGGCGTCGAAAGCGCCATGAGCGCAAGACTCGCCCATACGAGCAGGACGATGCGCGCCACCACCATCACGCCCGAGCTCCACCCTTGGGTCGCGCTGTGATACACCAGGAGAAAGGCACAGATTACGTAGACGAAAGAGGCGTCGCGCGCGATGCGCCAAACGCTCAGCCTGCCCGCGAGCATTACCGCAATAAGAACTACCGCCGCGGCGCCGAGCCCCCAAAACGATGGCGCAACCAACAGCGCAATCGAATAAGCTATCAGCAGCGCAATCTTCACGCGCCCATCAACAGCGCGGATGCCCTCGGCGAGGGAATATTTTTGACGATTCTCGGCCATGGGCCCATTATGGCCCACGTAGGCCTTCTATGGGAAGCTCGCTCGCCGCGCACTCGCCAACGGCAACGCGCTGCGCTCTGTTTTGTGCAATAGCGCAAAAAGAGAGCGCCTCCCTGAAAGAGAAGCGCTCTCTTTGAGTCCATCAAGCCGTCCCGCGGGCTCCGGTTAAGGCGGCGCCCAGACTTGCTGGAGGAGCATCGTCGAGAGTCAATGAGTTAGCGAGTTGCCCCCGACGGTGACGGGTTTGCCCTCTGCGAAAGCCCTTACAGCTTCTGCTCGGCCTCTTCGAACTCGAACGCCGTCTCAGCATCCTCGGCGGCAGCCTGCTCGTTGCCCAGCGCATCATCGTACTCAGCGGACATCGTCGCCTCGGCAACGACTTCCTCTTCCACGCGCTCCAGGTCCTTGGCGGCATCTGCGGCCTTGGCAGCCTCGGTAGCCTCGAATTCCTTCATCAGGGCATCCTTATCAACCATGATCCGACTCCTTTCATCAGCATGCTTTGTGATTCAAGCGCAGGAGCAAGACAGGTTGCCCTTGCATCGCCTATTCTATGGGCCGATGCGCACGGGAAAACCTGAGCAAGGCGATAGTAATTCTCTGGTTGGAGGGGTGTTGATGTTTCGTCATGGACGCCAGTCCCGGCATCGCCTTACTTGGGCACGGAGGCGATCAAGGCCGCCTTCCGCAGCAGAAGCCGCAATCCCGTCTGATTTCCCTCCCTCATGCAGAAAGACCGCCCAAAGGCGGTCTTTCTGGTATAGAACGATGATCCCGTTTGCAGCTCATGCGGCTGGCCGCAGCCGGGCGCATCCGAACGATCGGGAGAGGCGTCTACTTGACGTCAGCCTTCTCCTCCTCGATCTTCTCGGCGTCGACGGTCTCGGCCTCCTCGGCAGCCTTCTCCTCGGCCTTCTCGGCCTCCTCGCGAGCCTCCTCGACAGCCTCGGCCTTCTCGGCGGCGTCCACGGCCTCGATCTGCTCGACGGTGCCGTCGTCCTCGAAGCCCAGGTTCTCAGCGAGCTCCTCGGACTTCTCCTCGGCCTTCTCCTCCTTCTTGGTCACCTTCTTGGGGGCAGCCTTCTTCGGAGCGGCCTTCTTGGCAGCGGCAGCCTGACGCTCAGCCTTGGGCACGCAGGGCTCGGTCACGAGCTCCATGATGACCATGGGGGCGTTGTCGCCCTTGCGGGGCCCGAGCTTCATGATGCGGGTGTAGCCACCGGGACGATCCTGGAACATGCCCTGAGCGACCTTCTCGAAGATCTCGCGCACGAGCTCCTTGTCGTTCAGGTAGGCGATGGCCAGACGGCGGGAATGCAGATCGCCGCGCTTGGCCCAGGTGATCACCTTGTCCACGTCGGGACGAATCTCCTTGGCACGGGACTCGACCGTCTTGATGCGGTCGTTCAGGAACAGGGCGGAAACCAAGCTGCGCTTCATAGCCTTAGTGTGGCTATAGTCGGTGCCGAGCTTGCGACCCTTCTTGTTGTGTCTCATATCTCTGTGTCTCCTAAAGCTTCAAATTGAGGTCCATGGAAATGAGCTTGTCCTTCACTTCCTCAATGGACTTCGCACCAAAGTTCCGAATGTTCAGCAGGTCGTTCTCGGAGAACTCGACGAGCTGGCGCACGGAGTGGATGCCCGCGCGCTTCAGGCAGTTGTAGGAGCGGACAGAAAGGTCCAGATCCTCAATCTGCTTGTCCAGCTCGGCGTTGGACTCCTGACCCTCCGGCGCGAAGATGGAGGGAGCCTCGCCCTCTTCTTCCTCGCCCGTGGAAGCCAGGGCCAAAAACGCGCCCATGTACTGGTTGATGATGTTGGCCGCGCGGCACACCGCCTCAGTGGGGTCGATGGAGCCGTCGGTCTCAACTTCCAGAACCAGCTTGTCGTAATCGGTACGCTGGCCCACGCGGGTGTCCGTGACGTTCATCGTGCAACGGCGCACGGGAGAGAACAGCGAGTCGACATGAATGATGCCGATGGGGTCCTCAGTGCGCTTGTTGCGCTCAGCAGACACGTAGCCGCGGCCAACGCCGATGCGGATGGTCATGTCCAGCTGGCCGCCGTCAGCCACCGTGGCGATAACGTGCTCCGGGTTCACCAGGTTGAACTGGCCCGGAACCTCAAGGTCGGCACCGGTCACCGTGCAGGGACCTTCAGCGAACACGTGAGCAGTCGCCTCGTCGGCCTCGTCGGAGACCTGGGAAAACACCAGGCCCTTCACGTTCAGCACGATGTCGGTAATGTCCTCGATGACGCCTTCCGCGGTGGTGAACTCGTGCTGCACGCCCTCGATCTGGATAGCGGTAGCCTTAGCCCCGTCCAGCGAGGAAAGCAGCACGCGACGCATGGAGTTGCCCAGTGTGTTGCCGTAGCCGCGCTCGAGCGGCTCGACGATGTAGCGGGCAACGGTGTCGTTGACTTCCTCCGTAGTAACGGTAGGCCTCATGAACTCTGTCATGTATGGATAGCCTCCTTAAAGAGCGGCGATTATTTCGAGTAAAGTTCGACGATGAGCTGCTCGTTGATGTCCAGGTCAATCTGGTCACGGGTCGGAAGGGACAGCACGCTGCCCTGCAGCTTCTCGATGTCAATCTCAAGCCAGGCCGGAACCTGAACGCGCTCGTTGGAAACCAGAGCACTCTTCACCACGAGAAGCTCCTTGGCCTTGGGGGCCACAGAGACGAGCTCGCCGGGACGCACGCGGAAGGACGGAATGTCCACGCGGCGGCCGTTCACGCAGATGTGGCCGTGGGTCACCATCTGGCGGGCTTCCTTGCGGGTGCGGGCGAAGCCCAGACGGAAGACCACGTTGTCCAGACGGGTCTCCAGAATGGTCATCAGGTTCTCACCGGTCTGACCCTCCATGGACTTGGCGCGCTTGAAGTACCCACGGAACTGCTTCTCGAGCACGCCGTAGATGAACTTGGCCTTCTGCTTCTCGCGCAGCTGCATAGCGTACTCGCTCTCCTTGCGGCGACGCTTCGGCTGGCGGATGGATTCCTTCTTGCTGGAGTAACCGAGCACCACAGGATCGATGCCCAGCTGACGGCAGCGCTTAAGAACCGGAGTTCTGTTGATTGCCATAATGTACGATCCTTTCAGTTACACGCGGCGACGCTTCTTGGGGCGGCAGCCATTGTGCGGAATGGGGGTGCAGTCCTGGATGCTGGCCACTTCGAGGCCGGCAGCCTGGAGGGAGCGGATAGCGGTCTCGCGACCGGAGCCCGGGCCCTTCACATAGACGGCAACCTTCTTCAGGCCGTGCTCCATGGCCGTCTTCGCGGCGGCCTCGGCGGCCATCTGCGCGGCGAACGGCGTGGACTTACGGGAGCCCTTGAAGCCCACCGTGCCGGCGGACTGCCAGGAGATCACGTTGCCCTGGGGATCGGTGATGGAGACAATGGTGTTGTTGAACGTAGACTTGATGTGAGCGGCGCCCACGGCAATGTTCTTACGCTCAGAGCGCTTGATGCGCGTACGTACTTGCTTCTTAGCCACGGTTTGCTTACCTCACTACTTCTTCTTGCCGCCGATTTGCTTGCGCGGACCCTTGCGGGTACGGGCATTCGTGTGCGTGCGCTGGCCGCGAACGGGCAGGCCGCGACGATGACGCAGACCGCGATAGCAGCCGATCTCCATCAGGCGCTTCACGTTCTGAGAAACCTCGCGATGCAGGTCGCCTTCGACCTTGAGGTTCTGCTGGATGTAGTCGCGGAGCTTCGCGAGATCCTCTTCGGAGAGGTCCTTCACGCGAACGTCGGGATCAACACCGGTCTCGGCGATGATCTGCTTGGCCGTAGTGAGGCCAATGCCGTAAATGTAGGTCAAGGCGATCTCAATGCGCTTATTGCGGGGAAGATCGACACCAACGAGACGTGCCATGTTCTTATCGAGTCCTTTCTTCCTAGCCCTGACGCTGCTTATGGCGCGGATTCTCGCAAATCACGAGGATCTTGCCATGGCGTCGGATGATCTTGCACTTGTCGCACATCTTCTTGACCGAGGGACGTACCTTCATGTCGTTTCCTTTCGGTATGCGGATCGTTCTATACGTGCACGCCCAGCCGCTGGCGATTGTTTTCTCAGCTGAACCTCCTGCGAAGGATCCGGGTCTTCGCAAGAGGCGCGGCCTTCTCAGGCCCGTCGGGGATTTACTTGAAGCGGTAGGTGATGCGCCCGCGGTTCAAGTCGTACACCGACAGCTCCACGGTTACGCGGTCGCCGGGCAGGATCTTGATGTAGTGCATGCGCATCTTGCCGGAGATGTGGGCGAGGATGGTGTGACCATTCTCAAGTTCCACCTTGAACATCGCGTTGGGCAGGGCTTCGAGCACCGTGCCCTCGAGTTCGATTACGTCTTCCTTAGCCAAAAGTTGCTCCTCCAAAACGGACTGATAAAGCAGCAACACAAAATAGTAGCAAAGATGCAAGACATTTTGGGGAAAAATTTGCACAAGGGCGTAAAAAACCAAAAAGCGGATTTGGCTTTAAAAATGACCTGCTTGTCAGGCCTGCGGTCGAGCCGCGCAGCTCTCGGGAAACCATGCCGGAGCCGCCAGGTATTTGCGCTGCTAAAAGCGCCACCGCCTTGTCGGCAAGAGAGGATGATAGCACAGGGCGCCCGCAGGTGCAAGGGGCGCCCTCATCGCAAGCGAAAAGCTTCCTTACTCCCCCACGTATTCCCGCTGGCGCTGGCGGGCGAGCTGGAGGCCGCGGGCGACGAAGCCCTGGCCGTATTCCTCGCGAATCTTCCAGGCGTAGCGGGTGTACGGATCTTCGAACTTCTCTTTCTGGAAGGCGAGGCAGGAGGCCACCGACTCGCCGAAATCTTCGAAGAACGCCTCCATGGAGTCGATGATCTTCTTGGCAGCCTTCACGACCGAGTACGCGCTGCCATCCGGCATGACGATCTTCACGGTCTTCAGGTCGTAATGGGCGGCGTTCTTGAAGTTCTGCACGGCCTGCACCTGGTCTTTCACCGAGAGGTTCGCAGGCGGCTGGGCGGCGGCCCACACCAAGAACAGCTGGCTGAACAGCACATCGCGCTCGTCGATGCCGGCGCGCACAAGCGGGTTCAGGTCAACCATACGCAGCTCGATGTGACTGATGCCCTCTTTGAGACCTTCAAGGCTGTAGGGGCCGAAGTTCTTCAGACGGATGGGGTAGTACAGCTCGGAGGGGTAGCGGATCATGCCGTTATCGATGTAGCGCTGGATGGATTCGGCATAGGCGGTAGGATCGGTGTAGTCCAGAATGGGCGCGAAGAAGTTCCAGTACCCGAGCTCGGAGCAGCGCACCGTGGCCAGGCCTTGGAACAGATCGCCGCCGATGCGGCCCTTTTCCACAAAGGACGAGTCCATAACGGGGCTTGCGGCCATGACGGCGGTGAGAATCCAGCTGTAGGCCACGCAGTTCTCGGCCAGGCGCACGTAGAACTGGTCGCGGTAGGCCTTAAAGCTGTCGAAGGCGTTAGGGTCCTCCGCGCAGGCGAGCGCGTAGTCGGCGCGCAGCAGCTCTTCGCCGAACGAGTAGTTGATATGGATGCCGGAGAACGCCATCTTGTAGCGGCCGTAGCGGTCGGAGAGGTACTCGCGGTACTCGGTCTTGCTCGCGTCATCGCCGAAGTACTGGGCGATGGGAATGTCCTTCTCGCCGAGAATGTAGGGCGGGTTCGAGAAGGGCCAGAGCAGCTCGCGTTCGGGCAGAGCAGCGATGGCGCGCTGCACGAGGGCGTTGTAGTGCTCCAGCGACTGCACCGCCTCGGCCGGCGTGGGGCACACCGGCGTGTTCACCTCCACCTGGTTCTCGGAAAAATCGCGCACGATGTGCACGTCATCAGCGAAGTCAGCGGGCGTGTGGGCCAGAAAGCCACCGCCGTCGATGCGCAGGGACTCCTTCTCCAGGCCGAAACCGCCCTCCAGCAGGTGCGGGCGAACCGAATCATGACGGGCGTGCAGCATAGTTGCCTCCCCAAAGATGCGCCGGGCAATACGGGACCGCCCGCATGGCGGCGACCGCGGCCCCGCCATCTCTGATGTTCGCGCTTAAGTTTACCAGTTGCAACTAGACTGCGCGTAAACAACAGCGCAACGCCACGGTTCGGTCACGATAAAACGAGCGCTCGCGACTTAAGTCAACCTTGTGAGGCGCATCGTTCTCGCGCCGGGTGAAATGGCTGGGGTACTAGGATTCGAACCTAGGTAGCTGGTACCAAAAACCAGAGTCCTGCCGTTGGACGATACCCCAGTGCCAAGCAAACGAAGGACAAGTGGTGGGCCCTGCGGGGATCGAACCCGCGACCTTGGGATTAAAAGTCCCCTGCTCTACCGACTGAGCTAAAGGCCCGTATCCTTACGTAATGAGATAGTTTATCGCCAAAGAGCACCACCGTCAATGCGGCAATCATCCCATCGGCGAGCTACGGCCCTCCCCGCCAACGAGAAGCGAGCGCGCAACGAGCGGGCGCCCTTCTCGGTTTTCACCACCACCATGAACAGCGCCAGCACGGTGGCGCCCGGCACAGCCACCTCACCGGTCTTCGCCGAGAACTCCGCAGGCGGATGCCCGGCAACTAAAACGCCGACGGCTTGGGCCTCGTCGGCGGACACAGCCATTAGCGGCAGTCGCCTTCTTTCGCGATGAGGACGGTCGCGGGCGATTCTTTGGTGACCGCGTAGCTGACCGAGCCGAGGAAGCCCTTCACGCCGCCCTGGCCGCGGCTGCCCATGATGATGAGGTCACAGCCCTCTTCCTTCGCGCAGTTCACGATGAGGTCGGCCGGCGAGGTGCCCTTGAGCACCTTCACCTCCGTGGGGTTCACCATATCAGCGGCGATGGCCTCAAGCTCGTCGCGCACGGCCATGGCGTCGTCCACCATCACCGTGTCCATGCCGGCAGCGGCCGACCCCGACGAGAACAGGCGCATGACGTGCACGAGCACCACCTCCACCGCAGGGTTCTGGGCGGCTATCTCGCGCATCACCTCGAGGGCGCGATGCGACGGCGCGCTCCCGTCATAGGCCACGAGGATTTTCTTGCACCACATGGGGCGTCCTTTCTGCCAGCGAATCTGCTAGACGGGCCGTCAAGTCCACCGACCATTGTAGCCCCGCCATGCAACCCCCACGGTTTCTTTGCAAAGTTGTTGAAAAGGACGACTGTCGCTCAGCTCGGCACCACGCCCGAACCACTGCACGAGCATTCCGCCGGCAGCTGCTCGTCAATGCCGTCCGCCAGACGCTACTCCCCCGCCGCCTCCACCACGTCGATGAGCTCCTGCTGCGAGTGCACGCCCAGCTTCGCATAGATGTTCTGCACGTGAGTCTTCACCGTGTTGCGCGACAGCACCAGCTTCTCCTGAATATAGGCAGCGTTGCGCCCGTGGGCCAGAAGACACAGAACCTCGCTCTCGCGCGGCGTGAGGCCGAAGGCCGCCGACGTCTCGACGCACCGGACCTCAAGCCCGTCGGCCACAGGCTCCGAGGGGGTCGACGGGCACACGGGCGCTTCAGAGCCGCCGCCATCGACCGCCCCCGTAAGACCACCATCGGCCTTCCCAACGTCGCCGAGCGACCCTGCGCCCACGCGCAGCGGCGCCACGGCCTCCACTCCATCGATAGTACCTTGGAAGCTGAACCCCTTGAGCGCCGTGAGGTTCACCGCCTGAAAGCCGAACAGCACCACCGCCACCAGGGTGGAGATGGCGAGGCTCCCCTCCAAGGCCCCCGTCCAATGCCCGAAGGTCGCGCCACATAGAAGCCCGAAGGACGAGGCGGCGCGCCCCCACGCGAACACGGCAAGGGCGTTCACCTTGTTGCGCGCGCCGATGGAGGCGAGCACGAACCACATGAGCACCTCGAAGCACTCGCTGCCCGCGAACAGAAGGCCGTTCACCAGCGCCGCATGGGCCACATCCACACGCCCGTTGAGCACGATGATGGACAGGAAGCCCGCCGTTACGAGCAGGGCGGCCGCCTCGTAGAGAATGTCGGCCTTGGGTTGGCGCGGCAGCAGGGCCAAGACGAGCAGGAGACCTAAGGGTATAACGCCGAGCATCGTGGTCTGCGGCGCCCCGTCCACGGTCTCGAAGGTGAGCGCGAAGCCGTAGGCGATGCGGAAGACGAAGATGGCCACGAACAGCCCATGGGCGAAGGGCAGGTAGGAGGCGGGCTGGGTGATGGATGTCTCCCGCGCAGGCGCCGCACCGCCCATGACGGCGAGCATCTCGAGCGCGAGAGGGCGGCAGACCGCGTACATCACGAACATGATGGATACCAGCACCGCCACGGCCACGTCGGCCCCCGCGAAGGAGAACGGGATGCGCAGAAGATAGCTCAGGCCGAACGCCGAGGCGATACACAGCATGCACGAGCGCCGCCCCAGCGTGCACAGGGAAATGCCCGCGAGCACCACGATCCAACGAGATCCGACCGACCGCAGGCACGAGCCCGCTACGAGCATGAAGGGGTTGTGCTGCCACAGATCAATCAGAATGAGCATATAACCTAATGAATAGAGGGCCAGAGACGTCAGAGTCATCGGCCCCTCCTTGATGGAGGACGGGCGGTTCAGCGCCCATACGGCGAGCACGGTCAGCGTGGCCACGCCCACCGCCGAGGATATGTCGCGCGCCTCGGGAGCCAGGCCGACGAAATGGGGGTAGAGGTACACGTTGGTAAGCCACGTACCGAACACCTCGATGGTCAAAGCCACTAGGCAGCGCAGCCATGCGCCGCGAACCGTTGTCGTCGAATGCAAGGCGCCCCTTCCTCCCCGTTATTCGGCACCGGCGCAAGCGTATCCCATTCCACCCCGCTTTGACAAGGGGAAACGACCAATCTGGTACCAGCAGGGTGAGAGGACGCTGCGCCCAATCCAGCGCCAAAATGGTCCCTTTGTGGCGAGGACAAGCGACGGCGCGCGGAGCATGATGCAACCAGTCGATGCAGCGGCCCCATGGGAGAGGGCCGACGCAGGGGCCTTGAGCCCCGCGAGCATCTTGAACCCAAGGAGGGACCCATGAAATCTCTGAGCACGAACGTTTCCCGTCGCAGCTTCCTCACCGGCGCCACCGCCGCCGGCGCCCTTGCGGCCCTGGGCCTGGCCGGCTGCGCGCCGCAGACCACCACGAGCGCTGCGGGCACCGCAGCCGAGGAAGAGGGCGCGGCCCTGGCCGACACCGGCAGCGACTGGCTCGGCACCGCCCCCGAGATCGCCGAGGGCGACATCGTCGAGACCCGCGACACCGAGCTGCTCATCATCGGCGCCGGCAACGGCGGCATGGCCGCCGCGGCCACGGCGGCCGATTTGGGGCTCGACTTCACCCTGTGCGAGAAGACCGGCTCCATCCAGCGCACCCGCCATTGGTTCGGTGCCATCAACACCAAGTACACCAAGGAAGCCGGCATCGAGATTGACACCGCCAAGCTTTTGAACGAGTTCACCCGCTACGCCTCCGGCCAGGCCGACCAGCGCGTCGTGCGCGTGTGGATCGACGAGAGCGCCGAGGTGACCGACTGGCTCGACCCCATCCTCACCGCCGCGGGTATGACCTGTGCCTTCGATACCAACGTCGACCACGAGACCGGCGGCACCGACTTCAACATCTTCCCCATGGAGCACTACTACTCCGGCGAGGACGCTGCCGGCGAGAAGCTGGAGCGCAACAAGGTGCTGCTCGCCTACATCAACGAGCGCGGTTACGACGTCACTTACAACCACAGCCTGGCCAAGCTTGTGCAGGACGACGCCGGTAAGGTGACGGGCGCCATCTTCGAGACCCCCGACGGCTACGTGCAGATCAACGCTGCGAAGGGCGTGCTGCTGACCACCGGCGGCTATGTGTCCAACGCCGATATGCTGCGCGCCTGCAACCCCATGGTGGAGCGCTGCGTCACCCTGCAGTACGGCTCGCCGAACAACACCGGCGACGGCATCAAGGCCGCCATGCACATCGGCGCCCGCAAAGACGCCGTGGGCGCGCCCATGATCTTCGACCGCGGCGCGGTGCTTCCCGGCGAGAACGCCGGCATCGTGAGCGAGCCGGGCGAGCCCGCCACTTTCGTCGGCACCGACAAGCAGTTCAACCTGGGCAGCCAGCCGCTCATGAAGGTGGCCCGCGACGGCAAGCGCTTCGTGAACGAGTCCACCCCCTACGACTTCTGCTGCTTCGCCGCCGCCGGCAACGAGGGCGGCGTGTTCTGCCAGGTGTTCGACTCCAACCTGAAGGAGGACGTGAAGCGCTTCAACACCATCGGCTGCTCGCGCCAGACCCAGCAGCTCCTCGCCAAGGAGGCCGACACCCCGCTCGATGAGATCTACGCCGACCAGCTGGAGAAGGGCACCATGGTGAAGGCCGACACCATGGACGAGCTGGCCGACAAGCTCGGTTTTGCGGGCGAGGCCAAGGAGGCCTTCCTCGCCGAGGTGGACAAGTACAACGGCTTCTTCGACGCCCAGAAGGACGCCGACTTCGGCAAGGAGGCCTACCGCCTGTCCGAGCTGCGCCAAGCACCCTTCTACGGCATCTGGTACGGCGGCTCCATCCTGACCACGGTGGACGGCCTACGCATCAACCCCGACATGCAGGTGCTCAACGAGGAGGGCCACGCGATCGAGGGCCTGTACGCCGCAGGCGACTGCTCGGGCAGCGTGTTCGCCAACAACTACCCCGAGTACATCGTGGGCTGCGCGTGCGGGCGCACCATCACCTTCAGCCGCCACGCCGTGCGCCACATGGCCGGCGACCTGGCCTAAGCGGGAATTGCGGGCAGCAGGCGCTCCCCTCCCTCGCCAGCTGCCGCTTCCATAGCAAGAGGGCTCAGCGTAGCGCTGAGCCCTCTTTCATATATGGAGCGAAGCCTCCGGCGCTTCCCTATTCTGCGACGAAGGTGTCGCGGTCGGGAGCGAAGGACTGCATGGCCTCGATGGTGCGGGCAAAGAGCTCGTCCAGCTCCCAGCCGAGCATCTCGGCGCCCGAGGCGATGACCTCGCGGCTCACGCCGGCGGCGAAGCGCTTGTCCTTGTACTTCTTCTTGAGCGACTTCACGTTGAAGTCCATGACGCTCTTGCTCGGACGCATGACGATGGCCGCGCCGATAAGCCCCGTCAGCTCCTCGGTGGCGAACAGGATCTTCTCCATCTGAAGCTCGGGCTTGGGCAGCTCGGGGTTGAAGTCGGAGGTGTGCGACTGGATGGCGCGGATGAGCTCGGGCGTGCCGTCGGCCGCCTCGATGAGCGGCGCGGCGTAGATGGTGTGCAGCTCCGGCTCGTCGTCGTGCTCTTCCCAGTCCAGATCGTGCAATAGGCCCACGATGCCCCAGAACTCCTCGTTTTCCGGGTCGTACTCGCGGGCGAAGTAGCGCATGGTCTGCTCCACCGTCTCGCCGTGCTCCAGGTGGAAGGGGTCCTTGTTGTGGGCGGCGAGCAGCTCGTAGGCCTCCTCGCGCGTCATGCCGGCGGAAAGCGCTGTCATGAACATCTCCTCTCGTCTCTTGTTTTCGCTTGAAGCCACTATAGCGGTAATTTCCCGCGGCGCGCTAGGGGCATGCTCCAAAACAAAAGCAATCCTGTTGGGTCTCCGAACAAACTTTTGCCCCAAATTTGCGAAAAAAGCGGGATTGTTAGACATTGGCGGCGAGACAGCGCGGTCATGGGCTTTCCTGAAATTCGATGCTCTCAGAATACACTGGCCTGAACTGGCATTTTGCACAGCCAAGATAACGACGCAAAAGAGGCGGCCCACATCCTCGCTGCCGAGATGTCTAACAATCCCGCTTTTTTCGCAAATTACAGAGGAAAACGGCACCTTCGGCCAAGCAGCGCGGGGAAGGAACGACAGGAGCGCCGCCGGACCAAGAAGCGCGGCGCCAGACCGCTTTTTGTACTGACAGACGCCTAGCAAACGTGGCATCCGCGCAGAAAAGACTGCCGAGCCTAGAACACCACGCCAAGCCCGTTGCAGATGAGACCCCAGAACACGCCCATGGCGTACAGCACGGCGATGATGGCCACGTTCTGCCTCCAGTGGCGGTTGGCGCGCACGAGCACGAGCAGGCCCACGCCGGCGCTCACAAGCAGGCCCGCGAGCATGGCTCCGGCACCGAGCACCCCCTCCACATACAGCTGGGCGATAACCACGCTGGCGGCGCAGTTTGGGATAAGGCCCACGAGCGCCGTGGCGAACACGGAGAAGCTCGGGTTCTCGCCGAGGAACTGGGCGAGCGCGTCCTCCCCCACCGTTTCCAGCACCACGTTCAGCGCGATGGTAATGAGGAAGATGAACAGCGTCACCTGCACGGTGTGCTTCGTGGCGCTCTTCAGAATGCTCTTCCACCCATGGCCATGGCTGTGGGTGTGCTCCACATCGTCGTGGTGCTCGTAGGCGCGCTCGGGAGCTTGCTCGCAGGCATGGCAGTCGTGGTTGCAGCCGCACTGGTCCTGTTCGCATAGCTCGTGGATGCGCAGGCATTCCTTGTCGCGGCGCGCGAGGCGCAGCACCGCATCCACGATGAACCCCATGACCATGCCGATGACCACCTTCGCGCCCATGATGGACAGGATGGTGTTGCCTGGCACAGCCTCGGCCAGAAAAATCGGCAGCATCTCGTCGGAGGTAGAAAGAAATACGGCGAAGAGCGTGCCCAGCGTGATGACGCGGCCGGCATACAGCGTGGCCGCAGCGGCC
>CANEDU010000007.1 GCA_947426355.1 uncultured Adlercreutzia sp.
GGCGTGTCGCGCCTGGTGCTGGAGAACTGCGATTTCGGTGTGAAGTTGCCCCAGGTGGGCGAGATTTCCTCGCTGAACGTGGCCCAGGCCTCCACGGCCTGCATGTACGAGTGGCTGCGCCAGAACTGGGAATAGCTCACAGGTCGCATTATGGCCAAGCAGCGGAAAAAGCTCCTCATCGTCGATGGGTACAACGTGCTGCGCTCAGGCAGCCGGTACAAACGGCAGCCCCGCGCCGATGAGGACTATGCTGACGACTACTTCAACGCGGCGCGCGACAGGCTCATCAACGATGTGGTGAACTTCGCCGGACGCGATATGGGCGCCATCATCGTGTTCGATGCGGGCGACAACGAGCTGTCCCAGGGCAGCCGCACGAAGGTGGGCGGCGTGCAGGTGGTCTTCTCGCCGGCGGGACAGTCGGCCGACAAGGTGATCGAGAAGCTGGCCTACGATGCCGGCAAGCGCGGCGTGGAGACCATGGTGGTCACGAGCGATGCCGCCATTCAGGACACCGTGTTCGGCGGCGGCGTGGATCGCATGAGCGCCGAGGGATTTTCTCACGAGATGGGCGAGTACTACGAGGACGCGCGGCTCGACGACACGCCGAAGGTGGCTCCGAAGCGCACCGTGGCCGACCGCATACCGGCCGACACCTTGGCGAAGCTAAAGGCTCTGCGCGACGCGAAGTAGGGTATTTCCCCTGCTCAGGAGTTTCGCAACCAATAATTGCGGGAAATGACAACGCGAATTGGTCGCGCGGACGATGGCGTTTGGGTAGGCTCGATAGAGCACACTGAAGGCAAACGCAGAAGACAAGGAGCACACCATGAACGTTGAGATCGCCGAGCGCTTGGCCGCGCGCCGAAAGCTTGCTGGGCTGTCGCAGGAGGCCCTGGCCGAGAAGCTGGGCGTGTCGCGCCAGGCCGTATCCAAGTGGGAGCGTTCGGAATCGTCGCCCGACACCGACAACCTCATCGCCCTGGCGAAGCTGTACGGGGTGTCGTTGGACGAGCTTCTGTACGTGGACGATACCATCGCCGACGACGTGGCCTTCGAAGCAGCCGACCGGGCCGATGCCCGACAGGGCGCGGCTGCGCCGAATGACTCCCACGGCACCGTCGAAGTTGAGGGTATCGATTTCGAAAAGGAGGGTCGCGGGCGCGTACGAGTGAGTCCGGCGGGCATCCATGTGGAAGACGGGAAAGATTCGGTGCATGTGAGTTGGCGCGATGGCGTGCACGTGCTGGATCGCAATGGCGAAGAAGTGCACGTGGGCTGGGATGGCGTGCGCGTCCGCTCCTCGAATCCCGAGCTTGTCGACCACATTGGAAAGCATGGCTGGCACCTGGACGAAGAGGGAAAAGCGCGGGCGGCGGCATGGCTGAAGTTTCCTTTCTGGGCTCTTGTCATCGTGGCGTATCTGGTTCTGGGCATGCTGAGCGGCACGAGCTGGGGCGTGGGGCTGTTCCTGCTGTTTCTCATTCCCGTTTACTACTTGGTGGGCGCAGCGGTTGCCTCGCGTCGCGTGGCACCGATGCTGTGCGGCCTGTATCCTCTTGGCGCCACGGCGTGGTTCTTCTGGATGGCCTTCATTGTGGGCCAGTGGCATCCCGCCTGGGTCATCTTCCTCACCATTCCGCTCGTGGAGGTGCTCATCGTGAAGATCTCCGAGGCGTGGCATCGCCGCCGCGGGGAAGAGGTGGCGGATGCGGAGGTCGTTGCGGAAGACGAGCAGTGACATTTCCGAGAGGCCTTGTCGTTTAACTGAGGCACTTCTTCGGCCCTGCGTTCGTCGAGCGCGGGGCTTATCTTTTTGGTATCCTGGTGCGCACGAGAAGAACAGCGGCGTATTCCCAGGTCGTTGGCGGGGCAACCGTTGGTTGTCGCGGCTGGTTTCTGCGGGGTTTTCGAAATTGACCACAAAGGGTGCTGGTGCAACGGCAAGGGAAACCATAGGGTGAAAGGCGAGAAGTGACCACACGCAGGACACGAAAGGGAACCATGATGAACGTGGAGATTGCCCAGCGCCTCGCCGAGCTGCGTCGCGAGCGCGGCTTTTCCCAGGAGGGCTTGGCCGAGCAGCTGGGGCTGTCGCGCCAGGCCGTTTCCAAATGGGAACGCGCCGAGTCGGCGCCCGATATGGGGAACCTCATCGCTTTGGCCGATCTATACGGCGTGACGCTTGACGAGCTGTTGCGCGTGAGCCCCGAGGTGGAAGAAGATGTGCGCTACGAGTCGCAGGAGCGCGCCGCCTCGTCGGAGGCCCAGGCCGCGGAAGCGGCCGAGGAGGCCCGGGAGGCTGCCGAGCGCGCCGAGGCCGCCGCGGTAGCCGTTGCGGCTCAGGAAGCGCCGCCCCAGAAGGTGGTTGTGGAAGTGAACGCGCCGGCGCCGACGCTGCCGCCGCGACCGATGGGGGCGATGCCCGGTCCGGCTGGCGCGAGCGGCGGGATGCCCGGAGCTGGCGTGCCGAACGCGCCTGCCGCAGGGATGCCCGGGGCAGCCGCCGCGGTGCCCGGTCCGGTTGGAGCGCCCGGGGTGCCCGGGGCGCCGGCGTATATGCCCGGATACCAGGCGCCTCCGACCCCGCAGCCCTTCCCGCCGGCTGCAGCCGTGCCCATCACGCCGCCGGCGCCGCCCGAGCCGAAGGATCCCCTGCGCAGCTTTCCCTATCCGCTGCTGTGCGCGGTGCTGTTCCTGCTGGGCGGCTTCTGCTTCGGCTGGTGGCATCCCGGTTGGGTGATTTTCCTTACCATTCCGTTCTACTACTGGGTGGTGAGCACGCTGGAGGCCGACCCGGCGTACCGCGAGTGGGTTGAGGAGCGGCGGCAGGCCGCGGCTGCGGTTTCTTCCACCAATGCCGCTGCTGTTGAAAGCGGGGCTCGCCCGGCGTCTGCCGAAGGATGTGCCGCCTCTTCCGAAGAGGCTTCCGCGGAGGCTTCGTCCGTTGAGGGAGGTGCCCGATGAGGCTGGCGACGAGTACCTATATTAAAGTAGCGCTCATTGTGGTTCTGTGCCTGGCCGTGTGCAGCTGGCTCGGCGGGTGCGGGCGCGGCATCTGGCCCAGCTCGCTGTTCATGCCTGGCGGTGTGATAGGTTGTATGGGCGTCGATGTGGTGGACGATGTCGCTGATGAAGTTCGCCAAGGCATTGTGGAGCGCGGCGCCGTGGCGACCACCGACGAGGGTAGCCATTTCGAAATTGCCGCTAGCGAGGTAAGCGCTCTCGAGCTGAACTGGTTGGCGGGACGGGGCACGGTGCAGGTGGTGCCCGATGCCGAGACGGGCGGCAAGGTGCTTGTGGACGAGGTGGTGAAGGGGGGCTATGCGCCCGCTATGGTATGCGAGACGGGCGGCGGCGTGCTGTCCATCAGCTACATGGAGGGCAGCGGCGGGCTTTCGGGCTGCTCGGTGTCTATGGCGAGCAAGGACCTTACGGTGAAGGTGCCCGCATCGTTGGCCGAACAGCTTGAGTTGTTCGAGCTGGAAGCAGCTTCGGGCCACTACGAGGTGGAAGGCCTTACGTGCGACGATCTTGAGCTGGGCGTGGCCTCAGGCAACGTGAACGCCACGGCCATGGCCGCCCAGCGCGCTTCGCTGAATGTGGCGAGCGGGCAGGTGTCGGTGCAGGGCTCGGTGGCCGAGCACCTTGAGGTGGAGATAGCCTCGGGCACGACCACACTGTCATTGGGCGAGGGCGCGCCGACGCAGATGTCGGGCAGCTTGGCTTCGGGGAAGTTGGTGTTGGAAGTCCCTGCGAACACGCGTCTTGCGACCAACATCAACAAGATGAGCGGCAGCTTCAACAACGAGCTCGCTAACGGAGGAGCTGGCAGCTCCGAAGGCGATGCGTCCGCGTGCTCCCTCGACTTCGAAATCCTCAGCGGCAACTTCACCGTGAAGCCGGCGGCATAGGGGCTCTGTCGCGCGAAGGCCGGGCGCGTTTCTGGGAAGAAAAAGACGGTTTTCGTAGTCTTTGAGGCTCAGACAGGCGCGGCCAACAAGCGCGACCAGGGAAAATGCTGTCTAGGTGGGCGGCCAGACTACGAAAACCGTCTTTTTCTTCCCAAAATCAACGGGGCGCTCCTTCGAGGAGCGCCCCGCTTGCTGTTATGCGACCGCTGTCGAATCCGGCTGGGCCGTCTCCGCGGTATATGCTGCCTAGCGCTGGCCGAACAGGTCGTCCAGGTTCAGGCCGCGGCCGTCCTGGCCATACGGGTCGCCGTAGCCGTAGTCATTGCCGCCGTCCTGGCCGTAGCCGTAGCCGTTCTCGGGCATCTGCTGCTCCTGCTGCTCTTTGGCCTCAGCCGCGGCCTTTTGGCTGGCGGCATCGTCTCCCAGGGTCACCTGCACCTCCTGCTCCTGGCCGTTGCGGTTCACCGTGAGCGTCACGGTGTCGCCCGGCTGCTCGCCGCGCACGGCCAGCATCAGATCGGAGGCTCCCTCCACCGCCTCGCCGTTCAGGGCCGTGATGATGTCGCCCTCCTGCAGGCCCGCGGCGGCCGCGCCCGAGCCCTCGGCCACGCCGGCCACATAAGCGCCGTTCTCGGTGGGCAGGCCGTAGTTGCTGGCCATCTGGTCGTTCACCGTGGACAGGCTCACGCCGAGCTGGGCGTGGGTGGGCGTCTCGCCAGCGATGATCTGGTTCGCGAGGTTCACCGCGTAGTTCGCGGGAATGGCGAAGCCCACGCCGGAGTAGTTGCCCGAGTACGAGGTGATCAGCGTGTTGATGCCGATGAGCTTACCGTCGGAATCAACCAGGGCGCCGCCGGAGTTGCCCGGGTTGATGGCCGCATCGGTCTGGATCATGTTCGGGTAGATGGTCGTCTCGCCCGAACCGCCCGACTGGAGCGACTCGCTCGCGTCCATGATCTGCGAGCGGCTCGTGGCGCTCACGATGCCCGTGGCCACCGATTGCTCCAGCCCGAACGGCGCGCCCAGGGTCATGACCCACTCGCCGACGTTCAGGTTATCGGAGTCGCCGATTTCCATGGGGGTGAGGCCGCTCGCGTCCTTGGCCTTCAGCACGGCCACATCCGATGAGGGGTCGGTACCCACGAGCTCGGCATCGTAGGTGGTGCCGGCGATGGTCACCTTGAAGGCCGACCCGCCGTCCACCACGTGGTTGTTCGTGATGAGGTAGCCGTCCTGGGTCATCACCACGCCCGAGCCGGTGCCCAGAGCCTGCAGCTGGCCGCCCGCATTGGCGTAGGTTTCCACGAACACCACCGACGGCAGGCACTTGGCTGCCACGGTTTCGGCCAGGGTGGCGTCGCCGCTCGTGGCCAGGGCGGCCTGGGTGACGGGCGCCGGGCTGTTCACGGCCTCGGCGGTCGCAGGGTCGATGATCGCGCTGTTGATGCCCAGGGCCAGCATGCAGGCCATGGCGGCGCCGGCGAAACCGGTGAGGAAGGTGCGGTTGCGCGCCTTCTTGGCGCCGGGCACCGTCTCGGCCACGGAGGCGGCCACCGAGCCGTCGATGTCGAAGGGCTGCGCGGTGGCGAGGATATTGTCGCGGCGGGCGTGGTTGCCGCGGATGGAGGGAACGTTGTTGCCGTTGAAGTTCGTCATGGGTGATCTCCTTGTTCGAGGGGGTCGTGTTTGTGCTGGGGCGAACTCTAGCACGCGCAAACACGCTTTTTCATGGCGGCAACCCCCCGTCACGTCCCTGACACGCAGATACATCAGATGGAGTAGTCTCCGGGTATGACGCAAAGCTCTGTACCGCATTCAGGACAGCAAAGAACAGGCCGCCTTTGTGGCGGCCATCCCGGGTGAAACGCTCCGAAAGCATCAGTAACGGTCGACGAGATCGATGAGGTCTTGCTTGGAGTGGAGGCAGGTCTTTTCCAAGATGCGGCGGGTGTGGGTGCGAATGGTGGACTCGGATACGAACAACGCCTCGGCGATTACACGAGCCGAACGACCCTTGGCCAGGTAGGGGAGCACCTCTGCCTCGCGACGGGTCAGGCCGTAGTCTTCGGCGATAAGGGCGAACACTGCTTCCTCGCTCGCGGCATCCGGGTCGTCGCTCGCCTCGGTTTCCGCAGGGACGGCTGCTGTCACCGCCTCTGCGCTTTCCGCGGCGGCCACTTCGGGAGCCTCCGGCAGATGCGTGCCGAGGGCGCATTGGCTGCATGAAGCGGGCGGAACAGCACCGTCGTTTTCCGTATTCGGGGGGCGCACGGTTAGGTGGCGGTTGCTGCGCCAGAGGAACCAGAGCAGAATGACCAGCAGGTACACCGCGCCTACGCATACCCCGATGAGCGCTCCGCCGTCCATTTCGGGAATGAGCATGATCAGGTACCCGATGCCAATGCCCACAAGCCGTGCGAGAATGGAAATCGCGCGAACCAGGCCACCTATTACAAAGCCCGAAACGGCGAAGTCGTAGGCCGTTGTGGCCACCATGTACCAGATGATCACGTCGAAGATGCCGTGGACGGCACTCATGATGGCGTTGAACACCACCGGCTGTGCATGCCAGAAGAAGGGCGTTGTCGTGAACAGCGCAATGGAGATGGGGATGAGGATTTGGTAGGCGAGCGTTAAGTTGATGTGTCGTCGGGTAGCGACAACGAAGACCAGCAACGCTACTGCCGCCACAAGGTTCAGAACGAGGGGCAGCTCGTGGGCCTGAGAGGCGGAATTAGCGCTGAGAACCGTGGTCTCCCAGGCGAAGCCGAACAAAAACGAGAAAACGAGCGCCGCGATGATGAGGGGAGCGAGCGATCCGAGGGCGGTCAAGTACCGGCGGCCGTCGGCGCGCGGCGAAGGCGCTTGCCCCGCGTCAGCCCGGCAGCGGGTGAGGCACAAAAGCGACAGCACGGGCAGGGGAACTATTAAGAGCAAGGGCGGCACGGGCACTACGGCAGTTACCAGGACAATGACGAGAAAGACCATCGCCGTCAGCAGAAAAGCGGCTGGCGCGTAGAACGCCGTGCTAGACGGATGCGCCCGTCCGAGCACGTCGGCCCAGCTTCCCCAGAAATAGCCGTAGCCCACTCCGGTAAGAGCGGAGCCTGCGACGAGTATCGCGACGAGCGCCGCGTCTTGGAACCAGGCTCCCGCGGCACCGATGCACGCCAGTCCCGCCACAACGAAGGCGCAGAAAAGCCACGGCGGCAGCTTCGCCAAGCTATTCGGGTCGCTCTCGACGAGCGTCGAGATGCTCAGCAGCGTGGTCATGTTCGCCAGAAATGAGACGACGGTGACAAGGGTGTTGAACTCAGGCGTGTCGGCCGGCCCGTTCAAGAGGATGGAGCTGCGGAAGGTGAGCATGCTGCAGGCCCAGAACAAGGCGAGGCCCAAGTAGCGCGGATGAAGCGTCGGACCCAGCCGGGTGGGGGAGGCGCTCGTGCCCCCCAGAGATGCTGCCATGTAATTCCACCTCCCTCGCACCGTGTTTGAACGGGCATTTCGTTGGTCTTTCTCTATTATGACCAACTTGCTCAACGGTAAATCATCAGAAACTGATGATATGGCGCGAGCCTGGTGATTCTAGCATGGGGCACGTCGAGAGGAGGTGCCATGGAGGCCATGCGATCTATGCGGGAGAGGGCGAGCCGGCTGCGAATCGCCGCGGCGCTCTTCGCGCCCTGGGGCGACGACTACCGTGCGGCCTACGAGGAAGCACGCGAGGCGTTGGGCCCCCAGGCGCCCGCGCTACCGACGGCCGCCGTGCGCCGACGGCTCGAGCGCGACGTGCTCGCGGCGGGCGCGCCGGCCTCGGCGCTACCGGTGGAGTCGCTGTACCGCCCATGGGCCGCCGCTCCGGAAGGGGCTGGCGGAGGTGCGCCGCGCGGCGGTGCGGCCGACTTCGGGGCGGCGCGCCATCTGTTCCTCGGTGATAGCGCGCAGCACATGCGGGAGCTCTACCGGCGCCTTCAGCTGGAGGTGCCCCCGCCTTTCGCAGCCATGCCCGATCACGTGGTCCTGCTCGCCGAGACCGTGGACCTGTTCGCGCAGGCTGGCAACGCCGAGGCCGTGGCCGCGATGATGGACGACCACTTCGGCTGGCTGGGCGACTACCGGACAGAGCTCGCGGTGCGTCGCGAGGCCCTGGATGCCCGTGCGGATGTGGGCATTCCCCAGGCCGACGAGCTGGCGCGCGCCCTGGACCACGCGGCGGCTCTGGCCGACGGGCTCGTGGCCCTTGCAGATGACCTTGCGCTGTCCGTTCGAGCGATCGACGGGCGCTGGGATAGAGAACAGACACACCGATAACACGGAAGAGGAGGGTTTCATGCGGTGCAATCCAACGAGGCGGACCTTTTTGAAGGGAACCGCCGCCACAGCCGTCTTGGCGGCAGGGGGCGCCTGCTCCCTGGGAGCGTGGCAGCGCGAGCAGGCCGAGGCGGCTGGCGCGCTGACGTCGGGCCCGTCGCTGTGCAACGGCTGTTCCAGTAAGTGCGGTCTTGTGGCCACTACGCGCGACGGCCGTCTGTGGACGGTCGAGGGTATGGAGGAGCATCCCTACTCCAAGGGGACGCTTTGCGGGCGCGGCCACGGCACGGCCCAGTGGGCCTATTCCGATGGTCGTTTGACCCAGCCCATGAAGCGTGTCGAGGACGGCAGCTTCGCGCCCATAAGCTGGGACGATGCCTTCGCTGAAATTGGCGCGAAGGTGCAGGAGATCGTGGCCGAGGCCGGCCCCGAGGCTTTAGCCATCATTCAGGACCCGCGGCCGTCGGGCAAGTACTACAGCAAGCGGTTCATGAACGCACTCGGCTCGGCCAACGTGTACACCCACGCAGCGGCGTGCAACCTCTCGAAGGAGAGCGGCATCGAGCAGGCCACGGGCGCTCAGAACTTCTCCGTGGACTTCGCTAACACCAAGATGGTGGTCTTCATCGGCCGCAGCTACGGCGACGCTATCCGCCCCTCTTCGGTGAAGAGCCTTGCTGGGGCCGCCGCGAAGGGCGCGCGCGTGGTCATTGTGGACCCGCGTCTGAACAACACGGGCGTTTTCGCCACCGACTGGGTGCCCATCAAGCCGGGAACCGACATCGCCTTGCTGCTCGGCATCGCCAACGTGCTGGTCACGCGCGATCTGTACGACCACGAGTTCGTGGAACAGCACGCGGTGGGCTTCCCCGAGTTCGCCGCCCAGGTGGCCGACTACACCCCCGAATGGGCCGAGGGCATCTGCGACGTGCCGGCGGCCACCATCGAGGAGCTGGCCGAGTCCTTGGCCGCCGCGGCGCCGGCGTGCGCCATCGAGCCCTCGTGGCGCGCGGCCTTCGGGTGCGCCTACCAGAACTCCTTCGAGACGGCGCGTTGCGTGTGCGCGGTGAACGCCCTGCTCGGCAGCTGGGGCCAGAAGGGCGGGGCGCTCCTGACCTCGTCTCCCAAGGCAGGCGACCTTGACCCTGCGAAGTTCCCCAAGGTGCCCGCGCCCGCTTCCCCGCGTCTGGGCGATGAGGAGTACCCGCTGGCGCTTTCCGGCACCGGCACCAACCTGGCCGTGCTGAACGGCTGCAACGACGGCGCCATCCAGGGCGTGTTCTTCTACAACTCCAACGCCGTGCAGGGCTACGCGCAGCCGGCGAAATGGCGCGAGGCCCTGGCCAAGGCGAAGCTCGTGGTGACCATCGACGTGCAAATGAGCGAGACGGCCTTGGAATCCGACTACGTGCTGCCCGAGTGCACGGTGCTCGAGCGCTTGGAACTCCCCGAGTTCATCGGCGGCAAGAAGCACTATGTGGCCCTGCGCACGCCGGTACTCGAGCGCATCCATCCCGAGACGAAGCCGTGCGACGAGATCTTCGCGGGGCTTGCCGAGGCGTGCGGCGTGGGGCAGTACTTCCCCTTCACGGTGGAAGAACTCGCCGATGCCCAGCTGGCCAGCGTGGGCACCTCGCTTGACGAAGTGCGCGAGGCCGGCATCGTGGAACTGACCGATCCCGAGTTCGCCTACGGCGTGCCCACGTTCAAGACGCCTACGGAGAAGTTCCAGTTCACATCTGAGAAGGTGGGCACCGCGGGGCTCAACCCGGTTATCGGCTATGTGGGCCGTCTCGTGGAGCCTGCGGAAGGCGAGTTCTTCCTCGTCGGCGGCAAGCAGGGCATCCACTCCCACACCATGACCATGAACCTGGAGGCGCTCAACGCCATTTCCCGCGAGTATGGGCTGGAGCGTTTGTGGATGGCCACGTCCGATGCGGAGTCGCTGGGCATCGCCGACGGCGATACGGTGGAGGTCGAGTCGAGCGAAGCTACAGGTCAGGTGACCGTAAAGGTGACCGAGCGCTTGAAGCCCGGCGTGCTGTTCCTGCCGACGCACTACGGCAGCACGTCGCCCTATCTGACGCGGGCGCAGGGTCTTGGCATCAACATGATGGATTTCGTTCCGCTGCACCTTGAGCCCAAGGTCGGCTCGGTTATGAGCCAGGAAGTGGCGGTGAAGGTTAGGAAGGTGGAAGGCTGATGGCCCGGTACGGAATGCTCATCAACACGAAGAAGTGCGTCGGGTGCTACGCCTGCCGCGTAGCATGCCAGATGGTGAACAGCCTGGCGCCCGAGGAGTCCTTCATCTCGTTCAACGAGCTGGAGCAGGGAAGCTATCCCAATGTGTACGCGGAAGTGGTGCCCGTGCAGTGCATGCACTGCGAGGACGCGCCCTGCGAGGCCGTGTGTCCCACCCATGCCACCTACACCACCGATTCGGGTGTAGTGCTGGTGGACGAGGGCAAGTGCATCGGCTGCAAGTACTGCATGGCCGCCTGCCCCTACGGCGCGCGCGTGCAGATCGAGGAGACCGGCGTGATAGAGAAGTGCCGCTTCTGCTGGTACGAGGGCGAGCCGGGCAACCCGCCGCGGTGCGTGAACACCTGCATTTCGGGCGCCCGCATCTTCGGCGATTTGGACGACCCGGAAAGCGAGATCTGCCGGGAGATCGCCCGCACCAACGCCCAGCCTCTGGCGGGCAATCTGACCGCTGCGAAAATCTATTACGTGAGGTGATGACCGATGGTTTGGGGACCTATGATCGCATGGTATCTGTTTCTGGCAGGTGCCTCCGCCGGGGCTTTTCTCACGGCGGCGTTTGTTGAAGCGAAGTATCCCGATAGCGTGAAGATGCGCGTCGCGGGCCGCATCATTGCCCCGGTGTTTCTGGGCGTGGGTCTGATCATGCTCATGCTGGACGCCGAGGCGGGCCTGCGCAATCCGCTGCGCTTCTTCTACCTGGTGATGAACCCGGGCTCGGTGATGACGCTGGGCGTGTACTTCATCTGCCTGTTCATGCCCGTCTCGTTGGTGGCGGCCCTGCTTGAGGTACTGCGTCGCCCCGTGCCGAAGTGGCTCACGTGGACGGGTATCGTGTCGGCGTTCTGCGTGGCGGCCTACACAGGCTTTCTGCTGGGCGTGGTGCAGGCCTACCCCCTGTGGAACAACGCCATCCTGCCGGTGCTGTTCGTGGTGTCGGCTCTGTCGGCGGGTTTGGCCGCCACGAGTTTGGTGGGCCTGGTAACCGACCGCGAGCGCTTCGAGCAGATGTGGCTCATCAAGAAGAGCCACGTGATTCTGTCGGCCATCGAGATGGTGGTGCTCGCCACCATGCTCATCATCGTGAGCGCTGGCAGCGTAGAGGGGGCCGCGTCGGTGGCGTCTCTCGTATCGGGCGAGTACGCGCCCATGTTCTGGGGCGGCCTGGTGCTGCTCGGCCTGGTGGCGCCCTTCGCCATCGAAGGCTGGCCGGTATTCATCACGCGCAAGGTGGAGACATCCACCACATCCATGGTGGTGAGCGTCATTGGCGAAGGCGGCGTGCTGGTAGGCGGCTTCCTGCTGCGCCTGCTGGTCATCCTGGCCGCGCTGCCGGTGGTGTACTTGTAGCTGAAGTTCGGGCGCCCGCTTGATGCGGGCGTCTTTTTCTACTCCTCGTCCAGGGTGATGCGGTCGATGCGGGCGGCCAGGTCGCTGCCGCGCTCGTAGAACTGCAGGTTCTGGTTGTGGGCGAAGTAGCGCTCGCAGCCGTGGTCGTTGATGAAGGCCATGCCCGCGCGACTCACCGACAGGTCGGTTACCAGCATGAGCATCTCCTGGCCCTCGCCGAAGGCCTCTTCCACGAACTTGAACACGTTGTCGAGCGCTGTGGAGGCCGCATCTACCGAGGCGTCAAGCTCGTCTAAGCGCTCGTTGAAGCGCTCGCGCAGCAGGTCGAACGCGGCGCCGTCGGGCAGCTCGGCCCCGGTGCGCAGCACCTCGTCCAAAAGCCCGATGGCGCGCTCGAAGGAACGGTAGCGCTCCTCGGAAAGCAGGCTCGATGCGCGTTCCACATAGCGGGTATGCGCCAGCTCGGTGCTTGTGGCGCGAATGAGCGCGGAGGCATCGGAGGCGTCGGCTATGCCCTCGGCGGCCAGACGCTCCTTCAGGTCGGCCAGCACGCCGTGGGTGAAGGCGGCGGCCTTTTCCTCCATCACCGCCTGGCGCAGCACGCCCACAGTGGCGTCCACCACCAGCCCCATCACAGCCACGCGCTCGTCGAAGGGCGCCCGCCGCGCGCGCTCGGCCAGGCCCACCTCGGCGGTGCCGTCCAAGATGCGGTCGATCTGATAGTCGCTGCGGTACTTGGTGAACAGGTCGTAGTACATCGCGAACCGCTTCGCGATATCGGCGTTCTGCACGTACTGTTCCACCAGCAGCTCGTCCACCGCAAGGCCCTGGGCCTCGTAGAGCTTGATCATGGCCGACAGGTCGTCCCAGCCGCGGGCCGTCACGAACGACGCGCCGTCGGGGGTGGCTTCCACGGCGTAGAAGTGCCCGCGCTCGATATCCAGGTAGGTGATGACGGCCGGGTGCACCTCGCTGGCCACGGCGAACTCGCGCCACACGTCGTAGTCGGGCTCCACCTCGATGCGCTTCAAGCGGTCCCAGGTGGCAATGTCGAAATCGCGGGCCGTGCGGTTGTACTCGGGCGGGTTGCCGGCCGTTACCACAATCCAGCCGGCGGGCACCGCGTGGCGCCCGAACACCTTGTACTGCAAGAACTGCAGCATAGCCGGCGTGAGCGTTTCGGACACGCAGTTGATCTCGTCCAGGAACAGGATGCCCTCGGTACGCCCCGTGGTTTCCATGGCCTCGTACACCGACGCGATGATCTCGCTCATGGTGTACTCTGACACCTGGTAATCCTGGCCGCCGTAGGTCTTCGTGGCGATGAAGGGCAGGCCCAGCGCGCTCTGGCGCGTGTGGTGGGTCATGGAGTAGGACACGAAGCCCACTTCCAGCTCCTGGGCGATCTGCTCCATGATGGCCGTCTTGCCGATACCCGGCGCGCCCAGCAGGAACACCGGGCGCTGCCGCTCGGCCGGCAGCAGGTAGTTGCCGAACTCGTCCTTGGTGAAGTAGGCCACCATGGCGTTTTTGATCTGCTGCTTCGCTTCCCGAATGTTCATAGAGGCTCCTTAAGGGGTGCGGGGGGTGACTGGCATGCTAGAGCTGGACGGCGACTCTCACAATGGCTCCTCTTCCAATACGAAGGTGTCGTCCAGTACCACTTTCATGGCCCATGGGGGCACAGGCGCGCTCGCGGCGGCGTCGTCGGAATCGAGGAACACAAAGGCGCTCTCGAAAGGCGGCCGCCGCGCGGGGTAGGTCCCTTGGCCGTCGGTGAAGTAAATGAGGCCGCCCAAATCGTTCAGCTCGCCGGCGGCCAGGGCATCTTCCACGAAGCGGAACACGGGGCGGAAGTCGGTGCCGCCGAGTCCCTTGATGACGGGGTTGTCCAGGTAGCGCTCAAGATCTTGCAGGCAGGTGATACGCGCCACGTCGGTGACGGCCGCGTCGCACTGCACGATGAGCACGTTCATCTGTGTGAAGAAGCTGGCTTCGTCGGCTAAGATGGAGTAGGTGCGCTCGATGAACTTCCGCACGAGGCCGTCTTTGGTGGAGGCCGAGGTGTCGATGGCGATGACGAAGTCGCGGATGCGCTTCTCCTCGGCGAACTCCACCGGCTCCACGAGCGGCAGGTTGCCGTAGAGGGAGAGGCCGTAGGTGTAGAACACGTAGTCGAACTCGTCGTCGTTTACGCGAATTTGCTCGCCCATGCGCGCGAACTTCCGTAGGAAGGCGCGGTAGTCGTGCTTCTCGCGGGTGACCTTGCGCAGGTTCATGGCGAGGTTCGATCCCTCGATGCCCCACAGTTTCGCGTAGGCGTCCAGCTGGATGCCCATTTCCAGGGCGGCGTTCTCCCACTGCTCGCGGGAGCGGTCCAGCTGCACGGTGTCGGCGAAGCGCTCGCCGATGGCTCGGGCGGCGTGCTCGGGCGCCTTCTTCTGGGTGATGTCAGCGGAGTCCATGGCGCGATGGGCTTTGTGCGAGTAGGGCACGTCGGCCGCCTCGTCGGGAATGTCCATATCGGTGCCGGGGGTGTCGGCCGCACCGGCGGCGGCGCTGCGCTGGCCCTCGCCCTCGGCCGCCTCGCCCTCGGGTGCCGTGTCGCCCTCGCCCTCGGCGATGACGATGGCGTGCCACGGGCGGTGATCGTCCACGTGGAAGCGCGCGCCCAGGCGGGCGAGCTCGTCGTCGGTGGCGCCGGCCTCGCGTCGGTCGCGCAGGGCGGCGTACACGCGCTCGGCGGTCATGAGGCCGGCCTCGGCGGCCATGCGCTCCAGCTCGGGGCGCGAGGCCGCAGCCTGGGGCGTGCGCGTGGCGGGCAGATCCAGCTGGTCGATTACCGATTCCACCACCATGTCACAGGCGATGTCCCACAGGTCGGGCTCGACGTTCGCGCCCGGGTACAGATGCAGAAACACGTTATGGAGCACCACGTGTAGGTAGGCGCGGCTGGCCTCGGCAGGATCGGCCGCGTAGGTGCGTGCCCAGTGAGCGGGATTGAAGCGCAGGTGCGCCCCATCGGTGGCCAGGGTTGCGCCGGGCTGCGGCAGGGGAGTCAGGCGGGCGAAGGCGGCGCTCATGAAGCGCAAGTTCACGAGCAGGCCGTTGCGCACGAGGTCGAGCGCTTCCAGCGCCAGCGCTTCCACGTCGCTGCTGCGGTTGTCGCGCACGGCCCCTCGCCTCCTCTCGCTGGTGGGCTCGTTTTACGTTTGTGGCCACAAGCGCAATCTGCCTTGTCGTTGTGCTCGCTTGCGGCGTAGTGTAGCATGGGGCGCACACGGGGTAAACAGCCCCATGACCTCCGAATTGGGAAGGTGCACAAAATTATGAACACGGACACGCTGGTCTTTCGTGACGATGCGACTTCTATAGACAATCTTGTTGCGCGCGTGTGCGAAAGCCCTCTGACTATGAGTCTGGACGATGTGACGGTGGAGGAGCCCGGTCACGCCATCGAGGGGGAGAACTGGCGTCCGCAGCTGGCGCCCTATGAGCCATGGGTGCACGATGCAGCGCTCGATGAATCCAGTGAGCTTGCCGGCGCCGACGGAGATTTGTTCATCGTGGGGGCACTCGGCATGGGCATCTCCGATGAGGAGCGCATAGCCCTCATCGGAGATGCGGTGCACGGAGGTGCGGGGGAGCGGGAGGCGGTGCGCGGAAGCGCGGGGGAGCGGGGTACGTCGTGCGAAAGCGCGGGGGAGCAGGGCGAGCCTGCTCGCGCGCTGACGCCCCACGAGCTGTGGACGCTGGGTCAGACGCCGCGTTGGACGCCGCCTGAGGAGGATGCTACGGATCAGCATTGTGAAACATCTGAATGCCGTGAAACACTCGAATCAAACCGTGAAACGCTCAATACCGACCGTGAAACATTTTTACAGACCTGTGAAACAATGGGAGGCGATGCAGCACCTGATGAGCTGCGCCACTTCGCTACCAATGTGCCTCTGACAGTGCGGCGCGATGGCGATGGCTTTGCGGTGTCGGCGGTGCACCTGGGCGTATTGGCCGAGCACGGGCTGCCCGCCGACAACCTGGTGGTCGTGGTTCCGTCGTCCATCGATGGCGTGCCCGTCACGCGCATTGCCTCGGAGGCCTTCGCTCGACGCTTTACGAGCGGCGCTCACGTGCGCCTTCTGGTAGTGCCCGATACGGTGGAAGTGGTGGGCGCCCAAGCATTCGGCTCGGTGTGCGCCGAAACGGTGTATCTGGGCGCGGGCGTGCGTACCTACGATCCGGCTCCGCTGGATCTGGCGCTGCCGAACCCGCGGCTGGAGGCGCGTCGCTACCGGGTAAGCGCCGCCAACGAGCGCCTCGCCGTGCAAGACGGTTGCTTGCTGGAGAAGATGGGCGATACGAATGCGGAAGGCTGGGGAGACTGCCATGGCGTAACAGAGGACAGGTCAAGCGGCTCTGATGCCGGGAAGAACGCGGACGTTCCGTCCGATGAGTCCACACCATTTAGCGGCTCGTGGCGGCTGCTGTTCGCGGAAGCCCCTTACGAGGAGCGGCTCGCTCTTCCCGAAGGCGTGCGCGTGATGGGGCCGGCCGCCTTTGCGAAGAGCTGCCCACCCCCGCGCGTGCTGGACGCTCCCGACTCGCTGATGCGGGTCGACGGCGCGGTGCATCCCGAGACCATCTGGCGGGGCAGCGACCGGGGCGCTCTCGCGCGCATCGTGCAGCGCTGCGGCGGTCGCGTCACCGATTTCCAGGCGGTAGAGGAAGACCAGTGCTGGTACGGCTTCGCCGACGGCGAGGCGCGGCTCGTGGCCGGACCGCCCGCGCCCGACTCGGTGTCGCGGCGCTTCTCGTCGGCTGCCCATGCGCGGGTGCGGAAGGGCGCGGCGCTCTCGCCTCGCGAGATTGCCGCGGAAGCAGCGGCAGCCCTGGTGGCGCCCGCGCCCGTGACTGACCGGTTGGCGCTGCCCCGTATGGTTCAGGGCATGCCGCTCACGACCATCGCCGAGCGCGCCCTCATCACGGCGCCGGCCACGCTGGCATTGCCCGACACGGTGCGCACAGTGCACGACGGAAACGCCTGCAAGGGCACGCGCAAGCTCATGTTGCCCGCGGGCTTGCAGTCCATCGGCGCCCACTGCTTCTGCTCGCGCAGCCTGGTGGGACCGGTGCTCATTCCCGCAAGCGTGGAAAGCATCGGCGAGGGCAGCTTCGAGTACGCCGTGGTGCGGCTGGAAGCTGCCGATGCGGTGGTGCACGTCACATCCGACCAGCTCATAAGCTGCTTTACGGAAGCGGCTGCGGGTGGCGTGCCCTTCGATTTCGCCCGCTACGACGATCAACTGCTCGTCGGTCGTGGGCTGCCCGATCACCTGGGCGCCCTGCTGCATCGCGTGGCGGCCTCCTTCCGTCTCGCGCCCGAGATGCGCGCTCGCATCGTGGACGCCCTGCGCGAACGCGCCGCTGATGCCGTGGCCTACGTGGCCCGCGAGGGCGACATCGCCATGGTGCGCGCCCTGGCCGAAGCGGGCTTCCTGGACGACGCGGCGCTGTTCGACCGCCAGATCGAGCGCCTTCGGGCCAGCAACCGCACCGATTGCGTGCTCTTCCTCATGAACTGGCAGCATGATCGCACCGAGGCTGCCCGCCCCGCCACGCCCCAGCGCGCTCGCGACCGCTTCGCACTGTAGGCGGTCAGGGCAACAGGGCGAGAGCCAACTATGTTGGAAAACGTGCTTTTTTGGTCAGAAGTACTTGGAAAATGTGCTTTTTGATTTCCGGAAAACACCCAGTTTCACCTGGCAATATGCGAGAAATCCCAGCTCAGAAGCCTGGACAAAATATCACATTTTCCAAATCTTCGAGCCGTTAGGAGTACGCTCTGAGCTCTGAGCAGCCTTCAGGCTCGGGTGCGGACGAGCTTCTAGCGCCCTTCTGGTTCGAAGTGCTCTACGAGGTCGATGAGCTCCTGGCGCTTGTGGATGTCCAGCTTCACGTAGATGTGCTTGGCGTGGGTGCGCACGGTGTTCTCTGACACGAACAACAACTCGGCGATGTGGGCCATGGTGTTGCCGCGGGCGATGAGCTCGGCCACCTCGGTCTCGCGCGCCGACAGGCCGTAGAATTCCCGCACCGCCGCCATGCGCTTGGAAAGCCGATCGCGGTAGGCGCCCTCTGCGGGCGCGGGGCCGGGCTCAAAGGGCGATTCGCACGCGGTTGCCGATTCGGGCTCGGCCGTTTGCTCGGGCTCGGGTGCTGCCCCAGGTCCGGTCGCCACCTCGAGCCCGGTCGCCTCAAGTCCAGCCGCCTCGAGCCCGGCTGCTCCCTCAACCGCATCCGTCGCCCCGGCTCCGCCCGTCGCCCCGGCTCCGCCCGTCGTCCCGCGTCCAGCTGCCGCCCCGGCTCCGCCCTCCGCCGCGGCCGCGGTTGCCGGCCCGCCCGCAGCGCCAATCGCGCGCGGCACACGGCGCGTGAGGGCCAGAAGCTCAATTTCCTCCGCCGCCCCCGATGCCAGCGCACGCCGGAAGCCACCCTGTCCCACGAAGTACATGATGCCCAGCAAGTAAACGGCCCCGATGGTGATGAGCGCCAGCGGGGGCAGGCCGGCCACCTGCACCGTTTCCAGGAAGCGTCCACCCAGGAACCCTACATCGTGCAGGGCGTACATGATACCCCCGAACACGCCGTAGATGAACACTGGGTTAATGCCCCCGTCGCGCGACACCTGGGCGCACTGCACCATCATGAGCACGATGGCCACCGACCACAGCGCGTACAGGCCGGCTGCCAGCGCCTCGGCATAGCCGTGGCCCAAAAGCGGCAGCAGCAGGAAGGCCGTGGTCACCACGGGGAAGAATATCCGGTAGCCCACCGACACGTTGATGCGCAGGCTCTTCGTGGCCCACGCGGCCAGCAGCGCCACGGCGGCCACGAGCGTGGCGCCCATCGAGAGCGCGTTCACGAAGGTGCCCACCGAAGGGTCGCCGATGGCCAGCGAGCGCATGATGCCGGTGCACAGCCCCAGGGTGCCCAGGGCCAGCGCTGGCCGCCAAATGGTGGACACCACGTGGCGATAGGTGCGCACGTGCTCGCGCGGGGCGTCCTCGAACATGGGCTGGTCCAGGTCGATGGTGCGGCTCTCCAGCAGCACCGCCAGCCCGAACAGGGGCAAAAACACACAGGGAATGAGGTAGGCCGTCACGGCCACGGGAATGAGGTACAGCGCGAAGTACAGCACGGCGGCCCAAGCGGTGCCGGCCACCAGGTTCACGATGCCGCGCCGCGCGTCCTGGCTCGCGAACAGCCGCTGCCACAGCATGTAGAAGCCGGCCGAGCCCACGCCCAGCAGCGCGCCGCCCGCGGCCGCCAGGGGCACGGCGCTCGCGTGCAAATACAGGGCTCCGATGAGCAAGCACCAGCCGGCCATGTAGGGCACCGCGACAGCCTTCACGAGGAAGCGGCGGGTCTCGGCGGGGAAGAAGTAGGTGCCCACGGCGCTCGCCAGAAACGTGAGCGCGAAGGCGAGCGACTCGGCTCCGAAGAACCACAGCATCACGGCCGGCGTCTGGAAGCCCATGGGCAGAAACGGAAACACGCCGCCCCACACGCTGGCCGCGTTGATGGCCAGAAACAGTCCGTAGCCAACCGAGGCCACGTTGGGCCGCAGCAGCTCCAGCACCGCGCGCAGGTTCACGCTTCCCCTCCCTTCTCGTCGCGCCCAGTATACCGTGCCGGACAGTCTCCTGTCGCCCCCGAAGGGCGTGCCATCGGCCCCTGTTCATGGGGCGACCGCGGGTGATACCATAGGGAAGTGCGAAAGTGTGATAGGTCTGAACTGGGGAAATGTGAAAATCACACGGAGTGTGTGATACGGCCTCGGCGCGCCGCGTCCCATAATTCCAGCCATCGGCAGCGGTGAGGAGCCGCCGCCGGAATCGCGGACCGCCCGACAGCGCGGCCCGCACGAGAGAAGATATTTGCACAAGGAAAGGGAGGGACCATGACGACTCACGAGAAGACATCGGTGTCTCGTCGCACGTTCGTGAAGGGTACGGCGCTCGCCGGCCTGGGGGCCGCCGCGGGCTCCGCCACGTTGTTCGGCTGCGCGCCGGCGACTGAGGGCGGCGCCGATTTGGCCGCCACTGGCGATGCCCCCGAGGAGAAGGTCGTGTGGGGTCACTGCGCCGTGAACTGCGAGTGCCGCTGCGCTTTGCGCTTCCACGTGGTGGACGACGAGGTCGCCTGGGTGGAGACCGACAACACTGGCGACGACGAGTACGGCAACCACCAGCTGCGCGCCTGCCAGCGCGGCCGTTCCATCCGCCGCTGGATCAACCATCCCGATCGCCTCACCGTGCCGCTCAAGCGCGTGGGCAAGCGCGGCGAGGGCAAGTTCGAGGAGATTTCCTGGGACGAGGCTATCGACGCCATCGCCACGGCCTACAAGAAGGTGCTCGACGAGTACGGCCCCGAGGCGGTGCTCGTGCAGTACGCCACCGGCGTGCAGGACAGCAACATCCGCAACTTCGTGAAGCGTCTGGCCTGCATCAACGGCGGCTTCCTGAAGACCTACGGCTCCTACTCGTCCGCCCAGATCGGCCAGGCCCTGCCGTGGCTGTACGGCGGCCGCGAGGCCAACGGCACCTCGGATGTGGCCAACTCCAAGCTCGTGGTGCTGTTCGGCGACAACAGCTGCGAGACGAAGATGTCCGGCGGCGGCCCCACCTACCACTATATGATGGGCTTGGAGAAGTCGGGCGCCAAGGTCATCGCCGTCGATCCGCGCTACACCGACACCGCCGCGGTCCATGCCGACCAGTGGATTCCCATTCGCCCCGGCACCGACGCGGCGCTGGTTGACGCCTGCGCCTACGTGATGATCACCGAGGGCCTGGTGGACGCGGAGTTCCTCTCCACCTACTGCGTCGGCTACGACGATGCCACCATGCCCGAGCAGCTGCGCGGCCAGGGCAAGTCCTACGTCGACTACATCACCGGCAAGGGCGCCGACCAAACGCCGAAGACCCCGGAGTGGGCGAGCGCCATCACGCTCGTGCCGGCCGAGACCATCGCCGCGCTGGCCCGCGAGATCGCCACGACGAAGCCCTGCGCCATCTACCAGGGCAAGGGCCCGCAGCGCCGCGGCAACGGCGAGCAGACGGCCCGCGCCATCTGCATGCTGGCCATCCTGACCGGCAACGTGGGCATCAACGGCGGCAACACCGGTTCCGACCTGGACAGCTACTACATGCCGGCCGATTACGGCATCCCCATGCCCGACAACGGCGTGGAAACCTCCATCGGCGTGTTCACCTGGATCGACGCGGTTGATCGCGGCACGGCCATGACCGCCACCCGCGACGGCGTGCGCGGCCGCGACGCTCTGGCGGTGCCCGTGAAGTTCATCTTCAACTACGGCGGCAACTGCCTGACCAACCAGCACCACGACATCAATCGCACCCACGACATCCTGGCCGACGAGAGCAAGTGCGAGTTCATCGTGGTGTGGGACACCTTCCTCACCGACTCCGCGAAGTACGCCGACATCCTGCTGCCCGACCTCATGGCCGTGGAGCAGCCCAACATCGTGCAGAGCGAGTATGCGGGCAATATGGCCTACACCATCGCCGGCACGGCCATCACCTCGCCGAAGTTCGAGCGCCGCACGCTGTACTCCGTCCTGGCCGACATCGCCGATAAGCTGGGCCAGCGCGACGAGTTCACCGAGGGCCTGGATGAGATGGGCTGGCTCGAGCGCCTCTACGAGCAGGGCCGCGAGGGCGACCCCGATCAGCCAACCTTTGAGGCCATGCTCGAGCAGGGCGTCTACCGCAAGCTGTGCCCCGAGGGTGAGCACGTGGCCTTCAAGGACTTCCGCGACGATCCGGTGGCCAACCCGCTGGACACCCCCTCGGGCAAGATCGAGATCTACTCGGCCGCGCTTGAGGAGGCCACGGCCGACTGGGAGCTCGCCGACGACGAGTTCATCAGCCCGCTGCCGGTGTACTGCCCCGAGTCCGAGGGCTACGCCGACCCGCTGTCCGAGAAGTACCCGCTCCAGATGACCGGCTTCCACTACAAGGGCCGCTGCCACAGCTCCTACGGCAACATCGAGGTGCTGAAGGCCGCCAACCCCCAGGAGCTGTGGATGAACCCGCTGGATGCCGAGGAGCGCGGCCTTACCGACGGCGACACCGTGCACGTGTTCAACGATCGCGGCACCGTGGAAATCGTGGTGAAGGTGACGCCGCGTATCATCCCCGGCACCGTTGCCATGGGCCAGGGCGCCTGGCACGACGCCGACATGGCCGGCGACAAGGTGGACAAGGGAGCGTGCATCAACACGCTGACGGCCTACAAGCCCTCGCCCTACGCCAAGGCGAACCCGTCCCACACCAATCTCGTCGAAGTGGCCCGTGCCTAGCGCGGCACCTGAACGAAGGAGCATACCATGACCTACGGATTCTATTTCAACGGCCAGCGCTGCACCGGCTGCAAGACCTGCGTGATGGCCTGCAAGGACAAGAACGACCTGGCCGAGAACATTAACTTCCGCAACGTGCTGGAGTACGGCGGCGGCACTTGGGAGAAGGGCGCCGACGGCTGCTGGGGCACCAACACGTTCGCCTACAACGTGTCCATTGCCTGCAACCACTGCGACATGCCGATGTGCATGGCCCAGTGCCCCCAGGGTGCCATCGAGAAGGACGCCGACACCGGTGAGGTGCGCAGCGATCCCGAGAAGTGCATCGGCTGCGGCACCTGCGCGACCACCTGCCCCTACGGCGCCCCGAAGGTCGACATGGAGCAGATGAAGTCGGTGAAGTGCAACATGTGCGCCGACCGCGTGGAGGCCGGGCAGAAGCCGATCTGCGTGGAGGCCTGCCCCCTGCGCGCCCTGGACTTCGGCGACATCGACGAGCTGCGCGCGACCTACGGCGACGTGGCCGATTTGGCCCCGCTGCCCGATTCCAGCGAGACGAGCCCGAACCTGGTCATCACCGCCCCGGCCCAGGCCGCCGCGGCGCCGGCCGGCGAGCTGCTGAACGAGCGCGAGATTTTGTAAGTTCCGATCGTCCTGGCGGACGATCGTAAGGGCCGACGCTGCGGCTCCGACAGGCACCTGCCTCTGCGCCTCACCGCTTACCCTCACGTACGAAGTACGCTCGGCCGCGGTTCAGCACAGATCCAGGCACCTGTCGGAGCCTCGCTGGCTTCCTTGGGCGCACCGGGGTGCGGTAGAATGGCAACGACGGTTTTGGGGGTTTTAGAGGGAAGGGGGCGACGGTGCAGTACGGGTTCCATGTTGACGCGCGGCGATGCACGGGGTGCAAGACCTGCGCTTTGGCCTGCACGGACTTCCACGACCTTTCGCCCGACATCGCCTTTCGCCAAGTGTACGAGTACGGCGGCGGCGCGTGGAGCCGCGGCGCTGACGGGCTGCCCGTCGGGAGCGCCTTCGCCTACTATCTGTCCGTGGCCTGCAACCACTGCGGCAACCCGGCCTGCGTGCGGGTGTGCCCTACCGGCGCCATGCACAAAGACGAGCGCGGGCTCGTTTCGGTGGACGCCGACCGCTGCATCGGCTGCGGGTACTGCGCCCTTTCGTGTCCCTACCGCGCCCCGAAGGTGGACCGCGCTGCCGGGCACTCAGCCAAGTGCGACGGCTGCACTCGCCGCGTAGCCGAAGGCCTTGCGCCCGTGTGCGTGGAAGCCTGCCCCCGTCGCGCGCTGGACTTCCTTCCCGCCGACGAGCTGCGTGAACGCTATGGCGACGAGGCCGACCTGCCTCCGCTGCCGCCCGCTTCGGCCACCGCCCCGAACCTGGCCATTACGCTGCCGCCGGCGGCATCCGACCTTCAGGCCGTGCGGGAGCGCGGCTGCGTGCTGAACCCGAGAGAGATTGTCTAGGAGCCTGCTTATGACCGAGACCCAGACCTGCGCCGCCCCTGTGGCTGCCGATGCGCTCGAGACGCTGGAGGCCGCGGCTTTCGCGGCATCGGCCCTGGCGCCCTTCTTCATGAATGACCCGCGCACGGGCGATGCGGCCGACGCGTTCGCTGCCCTGGCCGAGCTGGATGTGGCCGCGGCCGCCGAGGAGTGGCCCTTCGTGGACGCCGACGAGGCGGCCCGCGATTTGGGCGCCATGGTGGAGGGCCTGGCCGCCGGCGCCGATCACGACGATCTGGTGTGGGAGTACCGGCGCCTGTTCGTGGGCCCCGGACACTTGGATGCGCCGCCCTGGGGCTCGGTGTACACCGACCGCGAGTGCGTCGTTTTCGGCGAGGCCACCTTGGCGCTGCGGGCGTGGATGCGCTCCCGCGGCATCGAGCGCCTCAGCGACGAGCGCACGCCCGAGGATCACATCGGCCTCATGCTGGCGCTTCTGGCCTTCATCGCCGCCGAGCGCCCCGAGCTTTTGGACGAGTTTCTGCGCGATCACCTGCTTACCTGGGCTCCCCACTATTTAGATGGACTGGAAGCGGCCGCCGAGCACCCGTTCTACCAGGGTCTCGCCCGCCTCACCCGGGCCACGCTCGGCGGCCTTCAGGCGGTCCGCGGCCTCACGGTGACGCTGCCGCGCTTCTACCGCTAGGCGCATGCCATGACCGGCTTCGCCACCGCCTTCGGCGAGATCACCCTGGTGCTGTTTACCACGCTCGCACCCTCGGGAGCCGCGGCCTACCTCATCATGGGCCTGCCGGTGCTCACGGGCCGCGCGACGGGAGAGGACGCCCGGCGCCTGAACCGACTCACCTGCCTGCCGCTGCTCATCGCCATGGCGGGCCTCATTGCCTCGGCCACGCACTTGGGAAACCCTGCGAACGCCCTGTACGTGTTCACGGGCGCGGGGCGCAGCCCGCTTTCAACCGAGGTGTGCTGCGCGGTAGCGTTTCTGGCTCTGGCCGGTATATTCTGGCTGTACTCCTTTGCCGAAGAGCCGCGCCGCTGGCTGCAGCGGGCGCTGCTTGGCGCCATTGACGTGTCCATCGTCGCCTTCGTGGCAGCTGTGGCCTATGCCTACGATGTGGACACCATCATCACCTGGAGCCTGCCGCTCGTGCCCGTGGCGCTGGTGCTGAACGCGTTGGTGGGAGGACCGCTCATTGCGCTTGTCGGCTTCGCAGCGGCCCGGTGGGCTGCGCCGTGGCGGCTGCTTGTGGCGCTGCCTGCCGTGGCGGCGGTGGCGAATGCGGCGGTGTACGTCGTCCTCGGCGGCGATCTGGCGCCCCTGGCCAACGAGCTTGCGTCGGTGTCCCAGCTCGTGCCGGCTTACCCCGTTTGGGTGGCTGCCTTTGTCGTGTTGGTCTTCGCGGGAGTCGTCGTCGCCTGGCGCACGGGCCGCCGCACCGCAGGGATGAAAGAGGGAGCGGGCCACAAGAGGGCTGCTGCCTTCGCATCGGGCGCCCCGGCCGGCATCGGGGCTAGCTCCCCGGCCACCGCCAAGGCCACCGCCGCAGTCGGCACCGAAGCCACTGCCAAGGCCACCGCCGAAGTCGGCACCGAAGTCACCGCTAAAGCCACCGCTAAAGCCACCGCCAAAGTCGCTGTCTGCTTTTCTCGTCGCGCTGGCCGCCGGGCCGTTGTTGGGTACTCCGCGGCCGCGTTGCTGGCCCTAGCCGGCATTTTCATCATGCGCTTCGTCTTCTACATGACGCATCTCACGCTGGGTTTGGGAGTGTAACGACCCGCGCTCGGGGACTAGGGCTTGGCGATCGGTGGCCTGGGGTCTGTCGGTCGCCGGATGGTGGGCCCTGACAGCTGCCGGGCGCTTGGGTACCTGGCAATCGCCGGACACTTGGGGCTTGTCAGCCGTCACGCGCCGGGGACGACTGTTGCTGCGAGGGCGGTCGGGCACGACGTTTCTAGGCCGGAGGAAAAAATTGGCCCCAAACACCCTCGAGTGAATCTTTCCCCTTGCCCAAACCTCCCGCTCCCCCTTCTCTAGGCGGAAATCTGGCTGATTTGCTCCCGTTGTTGCGTAGTTTGTCTCCGATTTGTCCTACAGAGGGGTTCACTCGAGGACATTTCGGGCCACAAAAAGAAAGCGAGCTTCCCGAACAGGACGATTTGCGCACTAATAGGGTTCGCCGAGCGCGTTTCCCTACGCCTCCAGCAGTACCTTGCCGTCGAGGTTCTCGATGGTGGTGTGCAGGATGCGACCGTCCTCCACGTCCATTTTCGCGACAGTGCGGCCGAAGTCGCTGCGGGGGCGAAACACCGCGCCCGGGCACAGGTAGACGCTCGCGGGCCGCGCGTCAGGGCCGGTCTTCAGCTCGGGCACGTGGGTGTGACCATGCACGATGACGTCGGGGATGGGATCGCCCGGGGCCAGGGCGGCCGAGCCCGAGAAACTGATGCGCACGTCGCCGGGCTTGTGGCCCACGAGGAAGCGAACGCCGTCGATGACGGGGTGCGCGAAATGGCTCACGGCGCTGCCGTACTCGTCGAAGTCGTTGTTGCCGAGGACCGCCGTGACCGGCGCCAGCGTTTCCAGTTCGCGCAGAATAGCCGGGCTGCAAATGTCGCCGGCGTGAATGATGTGGTCGCAATCCGCGAGCGCCGCATAGGCCCGCGGATCCAGCGATCCGTGCGTATCCGAGATAATGCCGATGCGTGTCATGGGCGCTCCTTCGGTTGGGGCAAGTTTTCCCGCTTATTTTGGCGAAAAAACGCATTTGTTAGACATTGAAAAAGGGAAAGGAACGGAATAAACAGGAGGGGCTTAGCAAAATGCCCGTTCAACGGCTTCGCGCTAAGTGCCAATTGCTTTTCAGAATGCGGCAGGTGCAAACAATCGTGCTTTTTTGCAAAATCTCAGGGAAAAACTTCGCCCGAAGAGCCGGGGTGGCGCGGGAAGGGGTCGGACTGCTTTCTATAATAGAGCGAGACGCGCAGGAGCGAGCAACGCGAAACGACGCGGAGCCGCGCGAAAAACGAGCTAAGAGATAGCGCAAGAGCGCGCGAGAGAAAGCAACGAGAGGATGCGGCAGATGGATTTAAGGTCGGCGGCGCAGGTGTTCGAGGAGCAGCGCCGGGAAAAGCGCATACCCTTCTCGGCGGAGATGTTCCCGCCGAAAGGCCAGCTCACGCTGGATGCGGCTCGAGAGGTTGTGGAAGGGCTGCGGGCCGCTTCGCCGGACTTCATTTCCGTCACGTGCTCTGCGGGTGGCAGCGGCAACGGCTCGGGCGGCCAGACCGTGGCCATCGCCGAGCTCATCCAGAACGAGGCGGCTATCCCTGCCGTGGCGCACTTCACCTGCGTAAACGCCACCCGCGATTCCGTTACCCAAGTCATAGGCGATTTGCGCGCTGCCGGCGTGAGGACGGTGCTCGCCCTGCGCGGCGATCTTGTCGAAGGCCAAAAGCCGGCTGATTTCCACTACGCGTGCGAGCTCATCCCGCTGTTGAAGGATGCGGGATTTTGCGTAGGTGCGGCGGCGTATCCCGAGGGCCATATCGACTGCCTGGACCCGCGCGAGAACATTCGCCATCTGAAGGCGAAGCAGGAGGCGGGAGCCGACTTCTTCATTACCCAGCTGTTCTTCAACAATGACGACTTCTATCGGTTCCGCGACGATGCCGCAGCCGCCGGTGTGACGGTGCCCATCACCTGCGGCATCATGCCCTTTTTGGGAAAGTCCCAGATCCAGCGCATGGTGTTCCTGTGCGGCAGCTCGCTTCCCGCGCCCATCATCAAGCTGCTGGCGAAATACGAGGACGACCCGGCCTCTTTGCGCCAGGCGGGCATCGAATATGCCTGCAATCAGCTGGTTGACCTGGGGCGCCAGGGCGTGGACGGTCTGCATGTTTACGCCATGAACCAGCCCGACATCGCGCACGCCGCTGCTGAGGCCATTGCCGCGGCGGGACTCAGGTAGGCTCGATGGAGCTGAAGGCGCGCGTCAAGAGAGAAGAGGCCCTGGCGTTCCTCGGTCATCGCGGGCAGGAGCTGGGCGATTTGCGCGAGCGGTTGAACCGGGCAGCGACTCTTTGCGAGGCGGAGCTCGTCCCGCGGGGCGTTTACTGCGTCGTGCCTGCCTGCGCGGCGCGGGAGGTGCTGCCTGGTGAAGATATTGCCTGCCATCTGGAAGATTGCGACGAAGTGGCGCTGATGGCAGTGACGCTCGGCGCGCAGAGCGAGATGCTTTTGCGCCGTGAACAGGCGCTGAGCGCGACGGATGGTCTGTTGGTGGACGCGTGCGCCTCGTCACTCGTTGAGCAGGCGGCCGATGCCCTGAACGCGCTTATTGTCGAAGAGGTCGCAGCGCGCGGTCTTGCCGCTACGACGCGGTTCAGTCCCGGCTATGGCGATTTGCCCCTGAGCTGCCAGCCGGCGTTTCTCGCCGCCTGTGGTGCCGATCGCGCTCTGGGCATACGGGCTACCGCGGCCAACCTGCTCGTTCCCGCTAAATCCATCACCGCTGTCATCGGGCTTTATCCTCAAGCAAGCTCCGCTCGGGAGGGCGGACTAAAGCCCACCCCCACGGAAGGAACCTGGAGCGCGGATGCTGTCGTTGGGATCCCGGCCGGCATGGCCGCCGGAGTCTCTCCCGAGGTCATCGTTGGGACTCCCTCCTTTGCCGAAGTTTCCCCCGCAGGGGGCGATTTCAGCCGCCCCTCTGCCCCGACCGCGGATGATGTTCGAAAGGACGGCGCGCCCCGCGACGCGCGCTGCTCAACTTGCCCGCTCGCTGAGACGTGCGCCCTGCGCGCCCAAGGAAGGACCTGCCATGGCAACCCCGCGTAAGCTCACGGTAACCGACGCTCACCTGGCTGAGGCCCTGGCCGGCCGCGCCTACCTGCTCTTCGACGGCGGCATGGGCACGCTCGTTCAGGCGGCGGGCCTGCATACGGTGCACGAGGTGCCCGACCTGCTGAATCTCACCCACCCCGACGAGATTGCCGCTATCCAGCGACGCTACGTGGAAGCGGGCGCCGACTGTCTTACCACCAACACGTTCAGTGCGAATCGGCTGAAGCTCGCAGGCACGGGTGCCACGGTGACCGAGGTGTACGCTGCAGCTGCCGCCAACGCGCGCGCGGCCGGCGCGCGCCTGGTCGCGGGCGATATTGGCCCCACGGGCTCGCTCCTCGAGCCGCTCGGTGCGCTCACGTTCGAAGAGGCCTACGATATCTTCGCAGAGCAGGCACGCGCTGCCGAGGCCGCGGGCTGCGACCTCATTGTTGTCGAAACCATGGCCGATTTGCTGGAAGCCAAAGCCGCTGTGCTTGCCGCTGCGGAAACCACCGCGCTGCCCGTCTTCGCCACGATGACGTTCGGCGAGGACGGCCGCACGTTCCTCGGCACGACGCCAGCCATTGCCGCCACGACGCTCTCGTCGCTTGGCGCTTCGGCAGTGGGCCTCAACTGCTCGCTGGGCCCCACCGAGCTGGCGCCGCTTGTGAGCGAGATGGCGCCCCATAATCGGGCTCTTATCATGGCCCAGCCCAATGCCGGATTGCCCCGTATCGAGGCGGGCGAGACGGTCTTCGATGTGGGTCCTCAGGACTTTGCCCAGGCCATGGAGGCAATTCTGGACGCCGGCGCCACGATTGTCGGCGGATGCTGCGGTACCACTCCCGACCATATCGCCGCGCTGCGCGCCGTTCTCGATCGGCGGATGAAGGTGTCCGCCGCGGAAGAAGCGAAAGAATCTCACGCAGGCACCCCCCGCGCTCCCCATGCGCGCTATCGCCCCGCTTTTACGGTGACCTCTGCCCAGCAGATGGTGGCGCTGCCGAGCGGCGAGGCGCGTATCGCGGTCATTGGCGAGCGCATCAACCCTACGGGGAAGAAGAAGCTGAAGGCCGCTCTGCAGGCCGGCGATGTGGACTATCTTGTAGCCGAGGCGGCCGCCCAGCAGCGAGCCGGCGCCGATATTCTAGATGTGAACGTCGGCGTGCCCGGTCTTGATGAGTCGGCGCTGCTTTCCCAGGTCACGCGCACGCTGCAGAGCACGGTGCCCCTGCCTTTGCAGTTGGATTCTTCCGACCCAGCAGCCATCGAGGCCGCCGCTCGCGCCTATGCGGGCCGGCCCATGGTGAACTCCGTGAACGGCAAAGCCGACAACCTTGCCGCCGTGTTGCCTGTGGTGGCGCGCTATGGCTGCACGGTCGTCGGCCTCACCTTGGACGAGGGCGGCATTCCCCCCACGGCTGAGGAGCGCCTGGCCATCGCTGAGCGCATCGTGGATGCCGCCGAAGCGCACGGCATTCCCCGCGAAGATGTGGCCATCGACTGCCTCGTTATGGCCGCTGCTACCAACCAGCGCGAGGTGCGCGAGATTCTGCGCGCCGTCGCACTGGTGAAGGAGCGCCTCGGCGTGCGCACGGTGCTCGGCGTGTCGAACGTGAGCTTCGGTCTGCCGGCGCGTCCGCTTGTGAACAGCACGTTTCTTGCTGCCGCCTTCGGCGCCGGTCTCGATATGCCCATTTTGAACCCGCTGAATGCCCGGTATCGCGACACGGTTGCCACCTTCCGCATCCTCAACGGCCAAGACGTGGGCTGTCGCGCCTTTTTGGAAGACTGTGCCAATGCCCAGGACCCCTACGAAATCGCTGCTAGCGGAGCTTGTGTTGGCGGCGCCCCCATGGGCGGAAGCGCCGCCGCTCCCGGAAAAGTGGGCGAAAACGCCGCCGCTCCCGGGCAAACGGGCGGAAGCGTCGCCGTTCCCGGAAAAGTGGGCGAAAACGCCGCCGCTCCCGGGCAAACGGGCGGAAGCGCCGCCGTTCCCGGGCGCGTGGGCGGAAACGCCGCCGCTCCCGGACAAGCGCGTGGAAACGTGGGCGGAAACGCCGCCGTTCCCGGACAAATGGGCGGAAACGCCGACGCTTCCGGCCCCCTGGGCGAAGGCCTGGTCGCCTGCCCCATCCCGATTAGCGCTGCTTTCGCCGCCATTCCAGAGACGGTCGCCGCGCTGGCCGAATATGTGCTGGAAGGTCGCGGCGCGCCGGTGGCAGCTACGACTGAGGCGCTGCTGGCAACCTACGACGGGCTGGCCATCATCAACGATATCTTCGTCCCCATTCTCGATGTTGTTGGACAGAAATACGACGACGGGACGTTCTTCTTGCCCCAGCTCATGGCTTCGGCCGAAGCGGTGAAAGCGGGCTTCGACCTCATTCGCGACCACAATGCCGCAGCCTCTGCGTCTCCCGCGACCTCTCCTGCAGGGGGCGACTTCAGTCGCGCCTCGTCCTCGGGTAAGGGTGCCGCCTGGGAGGGCGAGCTACCGTCAGCCCCTACAGAGGGAAGCGCCGTTTCGATGGGCTCTTCCTCCGCAGGCGGCGATTCCGGTCGCCCTTCGCGCTCCAGTGCGGGCGAACGCTCCATCATCGTGGCGACGGTGCAGGGCGATATCCACGACATCGGCAAGAATATCGTGAAGATGCTCCTGGAAAACTACGGCTTTTCCGTTGTTGACCTGGGGCGCGACGTTGCCCCCGAGGCGGTCGTCGATGCCGCTCGCGAAAGTGGCGCGCGTCTCATTGGACTCTCGGCGCTCATGACCACCACGGTCGGCGCCATGGAGCGCACGATTAAGCTCGTGCATGAGCAGCTGCCCGGCGTGGCCGTCATGGTGGGTGGTGCTGTGATTACCCAGGAGTTCGCCGACCAAATCAACGCCGATTACTACGCCAAGGACGCCGCCGCCTCCACCCGCATCGCCTCTGCCTTCTTCGAAGGCGATCCCTCCTGACGCAAGAACACCCTCGTCGCCCGACGCAGCGAGGCACGAGGTACACGGCCGTGCAGGACGCGGCACAGGCGGCGTTGCGCGGCATGGCGTTGCGCGGCATGGCGTTGCGCGGCATGGCACGGCGCGGAGCGGCACCGTGCGGGATGGGGCATGCGAGACGTTGCGCGACACGGAACGAGGAGCCATGCGAGTTGGCACGCGGCGCGGTGCGAGGCACGAGATGGGAGCCATGCGGGACGCCACGTGGCACGGAATCACCACGCTGCGCGGCATCGCCTGACACTGCGCGGCATGTCAGGGAGAGCCTGGGCGCGAGGAACTTGGCCAAATATGCGGGATATGGACACTCCGAGCAGCCCTCTTGGCTCGCAAGAGCCAAGAGGGCCCAGGTCAGATTTTCCGATTGGCGCAAAACGCGGAACAGAAGTGTCCATATCGGCCGTTTCTGGCCGATTTCCCCCGGCGCGCGTCCATATCGGCCGTTTCTGGCCGATTTCCCCCGGCGCGCGTCCATATCGGCCAAATTTGCCCAGTTTCGCCGCGCGTATGTCAAATATCGGGGCTTTGGACACGACGGAGGAGCGAAGCGCCCCGACGCGCTATCATGGAAGCATTCGCAACCCGCATTGATCGGAGAAAAGGAGCCTCCATGGGGAAGAAGGACGTTGAAGCCCTCGAGATCACCATCGACGAGCTGCCCACTTACCTGCACACGAACCACTCCATTTATATGGAAGTGGCCGACGGGCTGTACTACCTCACTGACGTGAACGACCGCTACTGGCGCGCCCAGGACACCAACCGGTTCAACGAGAAGGGCCACTATGTTGATGCAAGCCCGCTCGTCCCCACCATCGCTGAGTTTCTCGATCTGCCCTTCCATGAGGGCAAATCCGTGAATGACCTGTTTGCCGAAGCCACCTTCTATGCTTCCGGCGACGGCAAGGACATGCCCGAAAATTTCTAGCCCTCGCGATGCTCTCGCTGAAACAGGAAGACAGTGCCGCGCCGAGCCATCGGTTGCGGCACTGTTGCGTTGTGCTATGATGCCCAGCGAACTATTCTCGAGCGGCCATAAAGCTGCTGACCAGTGACAAGAAAGAAGGAAATCATGGCAGAAGAATGCTCGCATGAGTGCTCCAGCTGCGGCGTGTCCGGCTGTGGCGATCGTACCGCTGAGGCGGGTCCCAGCACTCTTGAGCCCAACAAGCGCACCAACGTCAAGCACGTCATCGGCGTGGTGTCCGGCAAGGGCGGCGTGGGCAAATCCCTCGTGACCAGCCTGCTTGCCTCCGAGATGAACAAGCGCGGCCATAAGGTGGCCATCCTGGATGCTGACATCACCGGCCCGTCCATCCCGAAGTCCTTCGGCGTGGATGCGCGCCTGACGGCCGACGCCGACGGCATCAACCCGGCTCAGTCCGCCAGCGGCATCGAGGTCATGTCCGTGAACCTCATGCTGCCCGAGGGCGACATGCCCGTGGCTTGGCGCGGACCGGTGGTCACGGGCGCCATCAAGCAGTTCTGGCAGGAAGTGAACTGGGGCGATGTGGACTACATGTTCGTCGACATGCCTCCGGGAACCTCCGATGTGTTCCTCACCGTGTTCCAGTCGCTGCCGGTGGACGGCATCGTCACCGTGTCGGCTCCGCAGGAGCTCGTGGCCATGATCGTGGGCAAGGCCGTGAACCTGGCGAAGTCGCTGGAGGTGCCGGTGGTGGGCCTCGTGGAAAACATGGCCTACTTCAAGTGCGACGAGTGCGGCAAGGAGCACCACATCTTCGGCGAGCCCCAGGGCGCGGCCGTGGCCGAGAAGTACGGCATTCCCGCCGTGGCCACCCTGCCCATGGATCCCTCCTTCGCTCGTCTGGTGGACGAGGGCAAGGTGGAAGCCTACGAAGTGGAAGGTGCGCTGGACGGTATCATCGACCAGATTATCGCCACCACTGAAGCCGCGTAGAATTTTTTTCAAAAAAGTTCTTGCGCGATGCGAGCACTGTGTTAATATAGTCCTCGCACTTTTTCGGGGCCTTAGCTCAGCTGGGAGAGCGCATGGCTGGCAGCCATGAGGTCAGGGGTTCGATCCCCCTAGGCTCCACCAAACTTTCAAGCCCGCCTTATGGCGGGCTTTTTTTGTCGATGCTGCAGGTTCATAAAATGACCCACTATCTCGTCTTTTAAGGTTCTTTCAGAAACTTTACAGGTATGTGCGGAAATTGTTGCAGGGGTGTGTGGCCTGGGTGATTCGCTTCACCTTTCGCGCGCGCATTGGAATAATGGCGCCCTAACCTGACGAAAAGGTTACAATATCCAGTTAGCGCTCATGAAGGAAGGGCGGGAACCCCGCGGAGGGAGCGGGAGCGCGCTCAATGAGCCCTGCGTTGGCAATAGGGCCGACGCAACGTCATGAAAGGTTGAGGATAAATGAACGTTACCTCGTTCAAGAGCTCTGCTCTGAAGAGCGTCGGAGCGGTTTCGCTCTGCGTCGCTCTCGGCGCTGGCCTGGTGGGCTGCGGCGGCGGCGAAGGCGGTGCCGGTGGCGCCGTGGCTGCCACGGTCAACGGCCAGGAAATCATGGAGCAGACGGTCACCGATTACGTGGCCGACTTCCGTGCCAACACGTCCCTCGAGACGGACGAGGCTTGGGGTGAGTGGATGGTTGCCAATGGCTACACCCCTCAGTCTGTCCGCGAGGAAGTTATCGACTACTATGTGAACCAGGACCTCTACGAGCAGGCTGCCAACGAGTATGGCGTTGCCGTCGAGCAGGCCGATGTGGATGCCGCTCTGGAGGAGACCAAGGCGATGTTCGAGTCCGAGGAGGCCTTCCAGGAGGCTCTCGAGGCGTCGAACATGACTGAGGAGTCTTACATCGAGGACGTTATTCGTCCGAATCTGCTGCAGACCAAGCTCGCCGAGGCCGTTTCTGCTGAGGAGTCCGGTGCCGAGGGCGAGGATGCCCAGCTGGCTCAGGCTCAGGCCATGGCTGATCAGTGGAATGGCGCCAAGCGCTCCAGCCACATCCTGCTCCAGGCTGAGGAGGGCGAGGACGACGCTGCTCTGGCCGCCCGCGCTCAGGCCCTGCTCGACCAGATTAACGCTGGTGAGATCAGCTTCGAGGATGCTGCCGCCCAGAACTCCACCGACACCGGCTCCGCTGCCAACGGTGGTGATGTGGGTTGGGACGCCCTGACCACCTTTGTGACCGAGTACCAGGATGCCCTGAACGGCCTCGAGAAGGACCAGATCGTTGCCGAGCCCGTGAAGAGCGAGTATGGCTACCACATCATCAAGGCGACGGATGTCTTCGAGGTTCCCGAGGGTGGCATTACCTCTATGGATCAGGTGCCGGCCGAGTTCCAGGATTACCTGACCGCCATGGAGCAGAGCAACTCTTCGCAGAACTTCTCCACCTGGTTCCAGGAGTATCGTGACGCTGCCGATATCGTCATCAACGAGATGCCCGAGGGCCTGCCCTACGATATCGACCTGACCCCCTACGAGGAGGCTGCCGCCGCTGCTGAGGGCACTGAGACCGAGCCTACGGGCGTCGAAGATCAGGCCGCGGCCGACGCCGCCGCTGACGCTGCTGCTGCCGACCAGGCTGCTGCCGACGCCGAGGGCGACGCTGCCGCTGATGCTGCTGCCGAGGGCGACCAGGCTGCCGCCGATCAGGCCGCTGCCGATGCTGCCGCCGACCAGACCGCTGCCGACCAGGCCGCTGCGGACGCCGCTGCCGACCAGGCTGCTGCGGACGCCGCTGAGGGCGAGGCTGCCCAGCAGTAAAACCGAACTTCATATCGGTTCTTTCGAGGGCCCGTGCAAAGCGCACGGGCCCTTTTTTACGTCAAAAATTGCGAGATGCGGCCCATAATTGGCCGAATAGCCATTCAAAAGAAGAGCGTTAGCCTGTCAAAATATGAGAAAATCGCTTAGCGCATCACAATTCAGCGTCTTTCCAGCCATAAGCCGACGACATCTTTAGCCAAATAATGCCCTGTTCAAGCCACTTAAGTAACGTGAAGGTAACGTCGCCGTCAACCTGCCGTTACCTTCTGGACAACATGAAGAAAAGTTTTAGAATTCGTTACTAAGTGTCAATGTACGCAAATTGCGTCTTGATGAGGGAAAATGTCAGGGTTTTGCCTCATCCATTGGGAAGGAAAGCCAATGCGACCTGCAACTTTGCGTGAGATAGGAAACTGAGCGAGGAACTAGCGAAGACATGGCGAATTTTA